>JAGMZX010000028.1:0-12419 GCA_018005585.1 Candidatus Hydrogenedentota bacterium
CTGCTCCTGGCGGCGCAACTCAAGACACGCAGCATTACCCACGACATCATCCTGCATACGATCGAGAAGACCACCGTTCCCGACCCGGACAAGCGGGCGCGCGTGGCCGCGGCCGTGATGGAAGGTACTCAGACCCCCGCCGTTCCGGAAAGAACCGTCGAGACCATGGGCTCGAATGTGGACAAGACGCAGCGCGACCAGTTGACGCGCGAGCAACGGGCCACGGACATCCTGTTGCGCGCAGTCCGGTCGCGTCAGGGATAACGGCGCCATGGCCATGAACCTGGAAGGGGCCCGGAACCTGGCCGCGGGCCGTTTTGGCTGGGACGACGATGCCGCGCGGGAACGCATGGTATCCCTGGATGCTTCGCTGGTTGCGCAACTTACGGATGAGCGCTACCGAAATGGCGTTTCCGGGGGACCGGGTAGCACGGACCTCGAATTCATCCAGATGACCGGCCTGACGCGGTTCGCCGCTTCCGATGGTGTTCTTGATGCACAGAGCGCCCGGTCTACCCCTGAAACCATGTGGGTGCGCGGTCCGTGGAGCTTCCAGCTTTCCGGCATGGACGAGGTTGTGCAGGCGGGCGGACCGCCGCCTCTTGGGGAAGCCGTTGAGCCGCCATCCACGTCTTCGAAGGCGTTTTCGTCTGTCGTGCCGCCGCGTTCAGCGGAAGCCCTGCGCGAACTGATCGCCGACCTGACACCGAAAAGTCCGGCGGCCGTCCCAGAGACACTCCGGGCGATGGCGGACGACATGCTGGATACCCACGATAGCGCCCGGCCCGACAAAGAGGTCTGGCCGGAAGGGGAAGTCGCGGTGCCGGACAGGGAGGAAGCGCAGGCGAGTCTGCTGGAGGGCTCGGATGGCGTCGCGGGGTCCGGTGTGGAGACGGACCTTTCCGAATCAGACGATACGGCGTCGTTGAGCGCGCTGGGCGAGAGACCTGCACTGGACAGGCTTCTTGAGAAGCTGTCCGGGGATCAATGCTCCGGGCCCGAGTCTGAGGGCGAGGCGCCGCCACTGCCGGGTCAGGAAAGTCCGGATGGAATGGTGTCCCAGGAAACGGAGATGCCCCCGCGGCCGCGGGCGGCTTCCGCGGGCGAGGCAGGACCGAATCGGCCCATGTTGAATCCTGAGGGACAGTTGTTGGAGGCGGAAGAGCTGTTGCTGGAATTGGAACAGCAGGCTCGCGAGGTGATTGGCGTATCGGCCGGCTGGGACGAGGTCTTTACGCCTGGAACGCCCCCGTTCTCCGGCGGCAACCCGGCTTCTCCGGATTCAACAGTCGCCCAGCGGTATTCACGCCGGGTCACGCGCCGCATGCGGCTGCTTCGCTGGGCCCTGTTGCTCATGATTCTGGCTGCTCTTGCGGCTGCTGTTGCTTACGTTTGTGTCCGATTTGCGGCCCCGGGGCTGCAACCGGCCGCGGCGCTCTATGCGGAAGCATCGGAATTCCTCAGCCGGGAAGCCTACGAAGAGGCTGCCGCACGGTATCAGCTTTTCGTGGAGCGGTTTCCCGGCGATCCGCGCCGCCCCGAGGCGCAGTTTCAGGCTGCGGTCGCCTGTTTCGCCATGCGGCCGGCGGCGGAGGCTGCCGCGCGCGATTGCGCACGGCGGGCCTTGGCCTTGTTCGGGGCATTCGCCGAGTCCAACCCCGGCCACCCTCGGACGGCGCGGGCCGGATGCCTCATGGGCATACTGCACTACCGTCTGGCGGAATACGCGGATGCCATCGCTTGTCTTCGCCCGTTGTGCGAATCGAATCGGCGCGGCGAGGACCCGGAGATGGTCCTGCCCGCGGTCCGCACGCTGGCAAGAGCGTATGCGCGCACGGGCGACTATGAGCGAGCCGTGGAAACGTATCTTGCCGCCGCGTCGTTGTCTGGCAACCCGACGCCCGAAACCGACTTGGACGAACTGGTCGGCCTTTGTATGGACCGCGCCCTGGCGGAACCAGACCCCGCCGTGAAGCGGCAATGGTCTGAAAAAGCGGCCTTGTATTGGGACCGCGCCGCGTCGGCGCCGGGCATCGACCCGCAATCACGCCGCCGCATGCGTGCGCGATGGAACGCGCTGCTTGACGAAATGGACGCCGGCGCGCAGGACCGCGCGGGGGGTGCGGCGGGAGGAGAATAAATGGTCTCGCTGGCGGGCATTCAGAGCGGGGGACGGCCGTTCCGGCAAGCCGGGAAGAGCATCCATGTTTCCTGATGCGTTGCCGTTTGACCGTGCCGCCGTCCCTCCGGGGGGCAATGGCCCGCCCCCGCTCTTGCGGCATGCGCTGTTCCTTCACGCAGGGCTACTGTTGTTGGGAGGATTGCTCGGCCTGGCGTTGGGGGGCGCGCTTTCGTCTTGGGCGTGTGCGGCAGCACCGCCATCGTTTGGCGCACGTGCGGATTTGGCCGTCACGCTGCCTCCCCGGGCTGCGGATATTCCGCATGGCGCAGGCGCTGTTGACCGGTCGCTATTCGATCCGGATGCGCTTGCGGGGCAGGCCGACCGCCGCTCGCTGGCGGCGGATGTGGTGCGCGCTCTTGTCCAGACTGACCTGAGCGAGGGTGGTCGCCGTGCGGGGCTAATGGGCAATGATGCGATCGCAGCCGAGGCCGTCTCACTCGCGGAACGGATTGCGCTCACGGCCGATGCCGACGCGCAGACGGTCCATATCGTGGTAAGCGGTTGCCCTTCGCAACGGGACGCTGTCCAGACCGCGGAATTCGCGGCGCGCGCATTCCTGAACCAGGCGCGGGCTCTCCTGCGTGAAGAGGAGCGCGCATTGGAGGCGCACTACGGCGGATGCGCGACGGTCCTGCAGGGGCAACTGGTCGCTGCGCTGCAGGCGGAATGGAAGTTCAAAGAAGAACGCGGTTTCCGGCCCGTCGGCACGATACACGAAGACATGGCCGCGAAGTACGAAGAACTTTGCGAAGTCCAGGCGACGAGGCAAGAGTCCCAGGCGCGTCTTGCTGAGCTTGATGGACAACTGACGGGGACTGCGAGGCAATTTCCAGATGCCCATGGCGAAGAGAGCGCGAACAGCGAACCTGTCGAGAACCAGCGGAAGGCGCTTCAGGAAGAACAGACGCGCATCCGCGTGATATTGAACGCTCTTGAGATACGCGAGGCTTCTCTTCGCGGCACGCTGGCGGCGCTCCTCTCGCGGCTGCCGGAGCTCATGCGTGAGGACTTCGCGTATAAGCGGCTGGCCGGCGAACGCGAGCGCATACAGGAAGCGCTGCGCGATGCAAGCGCCCGGGAACAACAACTGCGAAGCGCGGCAGTCAGCGGCGAATCGCTCGTGGAACGCATTGGCGCGGTGTCCGCTTTCGCCATGCCGTTGGAGTTCCCCATTCGCCCGCCGGTGTGTGCGATCATCGGTGCCCTGCTGGGAGTGCTGCTGTCCACGGGTGTGTCTTTGACCGTTCGGTCTCGTGCGCGGAGGAGGAGGCTCGGGCTTCAAGGCGCCCCGCTTCCGATAACGTGAGCGACCTTTTCGGCCATCATCGCCGGATACGCTCAGGGGCTCGCGGCAGCTGGCACTGCTACAAACGGGAAGCGCGGCCCGAATGTGGCGCGTTCCTGTGCCTTCAGGCCAAGCGTGAATTCCGTACGCGTCTCCGGAGCCGCCGCGCATATCTCGATGTCGGCGATTTCGACTGTGCCAAACTTCGGTACGGACACGGGAAGCGGGAGCGTCTTTGTTTCAGGCCCCTCCACGGTCATCACCACAGCCCCGGGGCCGGCATGCTCGTTGGAAGACAGCCACTGCGCCTCGCCCAGATTGATAAGCGTGACGCGTGCGAGGACCGGCTTGTCCGTCTGTACGGCAACCTCCGCGCCGCGCGCTATTTCCCGCCATGCGCCCGTCTCGTCTTGAATCTCGACGCGGTCGAAGAAGCCGTCCAGGTACTTGAGCGGACCTGACCCGGTATACGGCGTATTTCCCACGGCAATGAGCGGACAGTCAGCCGAATTGGCGCCGGTTCCCTTGGTCTTGAGTCCCGGCCCCTCGCCCGCCTCGATCAGCCGCCAGAATTCGTCCCTTACGCTTTCATAAATGCCGGCAACCCCTGCCGGATGTGCATCCCGGTCGATCTCAATCCAGTGGGTGACCGTGCGCGGCGGCGGGCCGTTGATGAAGCTCGCGGCATGGTCGCGGATGACTCTGGTGACAGGCCGGTCAGACCCGTCCGGGTTGATGATGCCGTAGTCGCTTCGTTCGTTCGCGCGGTAGCCGCCCGGGTACCACCAGAAGAAGACGCCGTCGGCGCCGCTTTCCGTAAACATCCGATACAGATGCGTGTAGTAATCGGCCTGGAACTGGAGCAGGTCGGGCGTATTGTCCATGACGCTCTCTGACCAGGCATGTACGCCCGCCTCGGCCCAGAGCATGGGCAGATGCGGCGCGGCCCACCGCGCGTACTCGAACTCGAACCAGCCCGGCTTGACCTTCTCCCAGTCGCCGATGCGGCCGTAGGCCTCCGGTTCCAGCAGGTCGACCGCCGCGGCAAGATACGGAAAGTCGTAGGGAATGCGCTCGCCCCAGAGGAAGGTCGGGTTGCCCGCTTCGGTCATCCGGAAACTGACCAGGTGCACGGGGTCGACACTCCGCACGAGTGTCCGGGCGCGGCTATAGTACTCGTAGAGCAATGTGTCCAGGAAACGCCGGTACGCGGCCACCATGACGCGCCAGCCGCCGTCCTCGACGGTCTGATTTCCCAGCGGGTTGGTGAGCAGCCCTTGTTCGTCGCGCGGCCCCTGGAATTGCCAGTCCTTCTCGGCGTTTTCGATGCTTCCGTAGCGCTCGATAACCCACGCGCGCCAGGGTTCGTCCCAGCGTTTGCGTTCTTCGTGGTTGCCGAACATCGGTTCCCACGCCAAGTCCAATGCAAAGACACAATCGTGTTCGGGGATGCGGTAGTACTCGAGGAGTTCGCGAATCTTGTCCCACTCGAACTCGAGCGGCGTGCCGGGCCGCAGCGAGAGGTTGACCTTCAGGCCGAACGCGTCGCAACGGCGCAGGAGGTCGAGCAGGTTCTGTGCTTGAAGCGAGTCGTGGTAGATGAACACGCTTACGGAGTTAAGTCCGAGCTCGACGATATGGCGCAAATCGCGGTCGATGACTTCGGGGTCATAGGAACGCGCCCCGATCCACTGCTCAAAGTAGCCGCCGTCTTCCGTTCCGATACCGGACGACGGCATATAATTCACGCCGTGCGCGCGCCAGCGGCTCCCCTGCAGCAAGAGCTCGCCGTCCTTCACGCTTATGAACGCTGGTTCCGGGTCGGGGCGCCACACGTGTGCCTCGTGCCGGGCGTGGTCAAGCACTCGGTCACCCTCCGCGACATCGACGTACACCGCGCATCCGTGCTCTGGCCACGCTTCGATGTTTTGCGTCCCGGCAATACGCAAGGTCTCGCCCGGGGGCAGGTCAAGAGGGAATACGCACTCGGCAACGGTGGTGCCCGTGTAACGGTCTAACATGCGGATGTGCCCCGCGAGGCCGGTGCGTTCTACGCCGGACGCATTGAACACGCGCAAGCCAAGCGTGACCGGCTGCCGCTCGAAGTAGGTATAGAAATCGGCGCCGCCGTCGATCAGGAAGACGCCGCCATGCATGCGGCGCAGCAAATCGGTCATGCGCGCCTGAACTTCGCGGTTCACGTACCATCCGGAGTCTGAAATGGAGAAGGAAGCCCACACGCCGCCCTTGTACGGGCCGTCCGCGTGGACCAACAGCGTCGCGGGGTTGCCGCGCCACGCGCCTTCCTCCGTACGCGCCTCGAGCAGCGGCGTCCAGCGCCAATCGCGGCCCTTGTCGAAGCCGCCCGCCCTCGGCCGGGGATGGCTGCACCACAAGGTTCCCGGCTGGGGCAGCAGCCCCGTCTTGAGGAAGGCTTGGTCTTTGCGCACATAGAGTGCCGCGGCTCCGGCGGGTGCAAAGAACTTGTATCCCGGACACAGCGTTTCCAGCGCGGGCGGATTCATCGCGGTCAACAGCTTCTCGTGGTTTGGCGTGCGCGCCGCCGTGCCGAAATTGCCGAGCCAATACTCATGCCGTTCGCCGCGCAAACGCGTGTGCGAATGGGCAAGGCCGACACTCAACGACGCGGCATTCGCGGGGTCGAACACCGTACCCTGCCGCGCGGGCACGCTCTCCCAGAACCGGAAGTCCTTCGGTTCGAGCACGTACTGCCGCCATTCCCGCGTCAGCGGGATGGTGGCGATCCAGCGCGAGAGGTCCTTCTCAGTCCATTCGATGGCGAGTTCGGCCGTATCCGGGCCGCCGCGCGCCCAGAACACGGTCAGCGTGTGGCCCTCCGGGAACGGTGCTTCCAGGGGCGGCGAAACGAAGGTGTCCCAACTGGTGAGCTTCTCGACGGAGACGTGCAGCGCCTGTTTGAACGTGCAGTTCTCGACCGTGGCCTTCTCGTGAGTTGTGACCGTGGCCAAGTCGTTGGACGTCCGCTTCCACGCGTCGAGCGTGGCCGTCTCGAAGTCGAATAGGGTGTGTTCCAGCAATTCGGCGGCGTGTTGCCGCGCGAAGGTCTCCCGGTCGACCCAAGTCTCTCCGTCTTCGAGCAGCGGCCGCCGCCAGAGCGGCGTGTTGAGGGCCAGGATATCGCCGCCGCCGTGCAAGAAGGCTGTAATCGGCTCGACCGACAACACGGGCAGGCTCGCCGCGTCGGGCAGCACGAGCAGGTCCGGCGGCGGTTCCTGGAATGAGGCCGGATCGCAGAGGCCGCGGAAATCCAGCGGCGTCACCGTGTACTCGGTTGCTTCCAGCGCCGTGCGTAGCCCTTCAATAAGCTCTCTTGGCGCACCGGCGGCGGGGTCATCCACGAGGCATGCCCGCAACGGGGCCGCAGCCGTGCCAGGCGCGGCAAACGTCACTACAGCCGAGAAAAGTATTCCGAGAAAAAGAGCGCGGTGCATGAAATCCTCTCCTGTGAGTTTCTCCGATAGGCTACCGCACCGCCCGGGGCTGCGTCCAGACCCCGAGCTTCCTCTTTCACTCCCGGCGGTCCTGCAGGTCCTCGCGGCGCATGAGGAGACCCTTTGACTGGGCAATTGCCGGCACAGTACCCTGCCGCCGGTATCTGGGAAAGTAAAGAAATCCGGGCGAGGATAGTGCTCATGCGAACGATGGCGCGAATGCCGGTCATTTGTGTGTTGTGTCTGTTTCTGTTGCTGGCGCCGGGAGGGCTTCCCGCAGCGGACGAAGTCCCGGAGAACGCATATCGCGGCGAACTGGTGAGTTTTCCCGGTGCGTGGAATTTTCACATTCCGCGTTCGCACATCATCCTGGTCAGCGACCAACAGCTTATCGACCTGAGCGACCCGGACAAGGAAGTCGATATCGGGATGACGGGTACGCCGCAGATTACAACGCTGCGGAAACTCTGTGAGCAGGCCCAAGCGCAGGGGCGGCGCACGCTCATTTTCGCGTTCGACCACTTTTTCAGCCAGTACCGGAAAGGACAGGAAGGCAAACCTCGCGAATTGATGCCGGACACCGATGCATACATCGAGCACATCGCCAAGATCAGCAAAGTCGCCCAGGAGTACGGGATCGGGCTCGAACTGAGTCTGTTGAGCCCGCTTGAAATCGGCAAGGGCTACAAGGAACGAACGGGCGAGTCAGGCATGTGGATGCAGTACCGCGAGGGCTTGCGCGACCCGATGACAGGCGCGTTCAGCGTGCAGTACTGGCGGCAGACGCGGTGGAGCAACAACAAGGGGCCGATCGCGATCGAGGACGCGGGGGTGCGCGTATTCGCATTCAACGAGCGGGTGATCAACCGGACGCCGTACCGCGTCGTAGCGCCGATAGACATCGTCGAGATTACGGAAGGGATTACGGTGGAGACGTGGGAGGGGACCGCGCGCCGTGCGGGCGACTACGAGGCGGTGCGCGCGTGCGTGCGTGGTCAGGGCGGGCCGACGGGATACGGGCGAGTACTTGTCGTCCAGCTCTATCGCACGCCCGAGATGGATTATTTCAGCGATTCCGCGCTGCCGTTCTTGAAGGGACTCGTAGACCGCTATGTGGACGCGGGCGTTGTATTGAACGGCCTGTATTCGGACGAAATGCACATCCAGCAGGACTGGGGGTATTTCAATCATCACGATCTGGGGCAGTTTGCGCTGCGGTACGTGAGCCCGGGGTTCGCGCAACGTTTTGCGCAACAGTATGGCGAACAATACCGCGATTTCGCGAAGTTCATGGTCTATTTCGCCTATGGGCAGGAGGATTTCACGAATGACTTGCACGCGCGCGACGGAGCGATGCACGTGTTCGGCGAATCGCCGCAGGCAGTGCGCGAGACAGCGCTGTTCCGGTCCCGCTATTACAAATCGCTTCAGGACGGAGTCGTAGACCTGTTTACCGAGGCGAAGCGATACGCGGAGTCGCGCATGGGCTACAGACTCGAAGCGCGCGCGCATCCGACGTGGGCGGAAAGCCCGACCATCGATTCCTGGGATGTCGGAAGGCAGCCGCTGGCGCGCAACCAGTACGAATACACGCCGAATTTCGTGTGGTCGAATACGGTGCACCAGGCGGCCTCGGCATGCCACGATTTCTTCAAGTGGAACGACTTTCTGACCGGCAATGGGAACGACCACGCCGAGGGGGGCTGGCTCGACCGGAATTATTACGCGATGGCGCTGGCGTGCTCGACGGGAATCTTGAACGAGGTGCCGTATTCCTATGCGGCGCACTGGGGCGCGCCGGGGGAAGTGAGCCGGCGGCGTTCGGCGCTCGAAACGGCGTACGGCGCATCGGGCCATCCCGCGCACGGTCTGGTGCAGGACTTGCAGCATCGCGACGTCGACGTGCTCATGCTGTATCCGCTCGATCTTGTGGCGGTCGAGGAGCGTTTCGGGAGCTGGATGACGCAATACGGTTACGCGAACGTGGTCCCGCAGACGCAGTTGATCGAGCGCGGTGTGGTAACGGACGGCGCCATCGAGATGGCCGGACGGCGCTTTACTACACTAGTAGCGACATTCGAGCCGTTTCCGAGGCGGGCGTTGCTCGACATGATGCGCGGATTGGCGGAGAGCGGGGGGCGGGTTATCTGGTCGGGGCCGCCGCCATTGATCACGGCGGAAGGCGCGTCCGCGCTGGAGGCATGGCAGGCGCTCTTCGGCGTGGCGTACTCGCCGGCCGTCGAGGACGGGGTCATCGCGCCGGGCCGTGTCGTACAGTTTCAAGGCTCTTTGGAGAGCATTTCACCGCAGCCGGTCTTGACGCATTTTCTCGTGGACCGAGTATATCCGGTGGCCGTTGCCGAGGGCACGACAGCCGTTGCGCGCATCGGCAGCGACATCGTGGGTACGGACAAGAAGCTGCCGGACGGAGGACGGTGTGTATATTTGGGATTCCGTCCGCGCGACGATCAGGCGAAGAGCCTGGGCTACGAAACGCGCACGTGGTTCGAGGTGCTCGACGCGCTGGGCGCGTATGCGCCGACAGGCGCGTTCGCTGATGCGAACGACAACACGGAACACCTGTCGCGCACGACGGAATGGTTGTGTTGCCGCTTCCCGAACGGGACCGTCTCAATTGCGCCGCACCTGCGCGACGTGCTCGAAGGCTGGCCGGGCGGGTTCGTGCGGAATCCGGAAGAGGACGCGGAAACAGAGAAGAATCTGGTCTTGCCTTCCGAGCAAATCGAATTGACGGGATTCAAGGTCAACGGACACACCGTAACGTATTTGGGAAGCCGCGTGGTCAGCTTCCGGGCCGGCGCGGAGGGCGATCTCGTCGGGTTCGCGGGGCATGACGCGAAGGAAATCACGGTCGACGGACGTACGACCGTGTACGCCGATGCGCCCATGCCGCTGGTCGCATGGGCGCCGGTTCAGGCGGAACGGCGCGTCGAAGGCGGGGCCGTGCTGCAGTTGATGGTCCATGGCACGGGGAAGGTACGGATTCCGGCTCTGGGTCTGCCGGAGCAGATGCATTTCGTTGTGGAGGGCACGATGCCAGGCAGCCGGGGTGGGGTCGTGCCGAGCCACAGAGAGGGGGATGTCTTCGTGCTGGAAATCGGTCCGGGTGCATCAGGTCCCTGGATCTATGGCGTGCCGGGGCCTGGCGCTTAGCGCGGCATTCCCGCGTCGGCGGGCCGGCGCAATAGCAGACGCCGGGAACAGACGATGTCCATTCCCGGCGTGAGTAGGCGGCAGCCGTTGCGATCAGCCACCTGCGTTGGGGCTGAACTGACCGCGCTTGTTTTCCTTGTCCTTAAACTCTTCCGCCGAGTCGAGCGGGGCCTTGCCCTCCTCGATGACGGGCCATTCCTTGCTGTACTTCGCGTTCATCTCGATGTATTCCTGCCACTTTTCCGGGACCTCGTCCTGCGGGTAGATGGCCTTGACGGGGCATTCATCGACGCAAACGCCGCAATCGATGCATTCGTCGGGATCGATTGCCAGCATGTTTTCGCCCTCGTGGAAACAGGCCACGGGGCACACATCGACACAGTCGGTGTATTTGCATTTGATGCACGGTTCGCAGACGATGAAAGCCATAACGCTGGTCTCCTGTATGCTCTGCGAGGCTCCAACGCGTCCGCAGCGATGGAAACCCCGGTCTTGCCGTACTCCTTTCGGATTCTAGCAACGGCACCAGGTCATATCAAGGCGTGTGCCGTGTGTGCGCTGCCTCGCTGTTTCGCGAACGTCAAGCCGCCCAAGCCGTAAACAGGTTCGGGGACCATCGGAACAAGGCCGCGGTGATTCCTATTCCCGGTGGCGAATTGCGGCGCCGCGTTCGGGGTGCGCGCGAGCGGCGGCGGGAAGCCGTTATGGCTGCATGCGCTCGTGCATGCGTTTCAATCCCCAGATGGCCGTTTCCAGGCGGCTGGCGAGCATGGGATGCTCTTCGGCGAGTTTTGCGCAGTGTGCGAAGGCATTGTCAAAGGCATAGTCTTCGGCGCACGCCTGCACCATGAGCAGACGCGCCTCGGCGTAACCCGGTTGTTCGCGCAGCAGCGTTTCAAGGTGTGCGCGCGCCGTCATGAGGTCTCCTTTCAGGTACGCCCGGAGCGCCGCCCGGTAGGCATACGGCCTCCGGCTCAACGGGCCGCGGCGCAATCCCTCGAGCAACAGGTAGAACGGCGGTGGCGCGAAGATCGTGGCGTACAGCCAGCGCGGGAAGTCCGGGCCGTAGCCGAGCGCCCGCACAGTCTCAAGAAAGAGGAACGCCATGCTCAGGCAGATGCTGACCGCCACGCCCTTGACGAAGGCGATCCGGTATGGTTTTGGCCGGTGCCACAAATGATTCATGCGAATGGGATGCGCGAGTTCGGTGTCCACGTGTCTTTTGCCGGAGCGGATGGCGTCGACTAGGGCGTCCAGCACCGGTTGCTCGCCCGGACGGCGCCAGAAGGCCATGTCGAGGCCGAAGGGCTGCCGCTCAACGCGAAGCACCGTTACGCCTTCGCGCCGCGGCAGCAGCCAGAACTGCCAGAAGCTGATGGCCGCCGCGATGGCGAGGAACACGGCGAGCCCGAGGCCGACCCAGAGGTCCATGGGTTCGTGCGGGCTCATGTGAAAGACGAGCAAAGACAGTGGCAACGCAAACAGTACCGCGCACAGCAGGGCAATCGTGCCGCGCCAAAGGCGTTTCCAATCGTAACGAAGGGATTCGGAAACGCTGACCCATTCCAAGGGCATGAAGACCGAAGCGGAAGTAACCCACGACTCCCGCCGGTAAATGAGGATGGAGCCTTTCAGTTCCACCCACGCGCGGCCCGGTTTTCCAACCGGCCTTACCGCGATTCGTTGTGTATGCTCTTCAAACATGGCCCAACGTTACGCCTGACACTCGAATTATAGCAGGTAATCGGCGATTCCGGCGCCTATTCTCGCAGCAAGACGTCGCAGGCTAGCCGTGCTTTCTCGAGCGCCTTGCGGAACGGACCGCCCTTCCGGGCGCGCGCGCGCAGGCGGATGATCATCCGGCGTTGCAGCCGGTACCGCGTCAGCTTCTCCTTGGCCTTGACGACGTTCCTGCCCGCGGCCTCGTCCAGGGGCTTCCACAGGGTTTCGACCGGATAACCGATGGTCTTCAAGTCCTCCGGGTCGACTCGGGCGACGACGTCGCGCATAAGGCGCACGCGCGCGGGGTCAGACAGCAGGTCTTCCACCCATTTCTTCACCGAACTTGTGGTCGGGCGGCTGTGCTGCTGCACGCCGATGGGGTCGCCGAGCCCTTTGGGCCGTTCTTCTTCCCGCTGTTGCTTGCCGTAATCGATTGCCTCCTGCTCGAAGGGGACGCCGATGTACTCGCAAATGCGCGCGAACCAGGTCTCGGGATCCTTGACCAGGTCCTCATAGCGCACGTGGATGAACGAAACCTCGGTCTGGCGCAGGAATGCGGCAATCGCGGGCACGTACCGGTTGA
>JAGMZX010000028.1:12519-42991 GCA_018005585.1 Candidatus Hydrogenedentota bacterium
CCGATGTACTCGCAAATGCGCGCGAACCAGGTCTCGGGATCCTTGACCAGGTCCTCATAGCGCACGTGGATGAACGAAACCTCGGTCTGGCGCAGGAATGCGGCAATCGCGGGCACGTACCGGTTGACGATGGGGTTGTGATCCTGTGCGACGTTGTAGTCGCCGTCAAAAAAGGAATTCGCGAAAGACGAGAACATGGCCAGCGGATGCCGCGTGAGCACAACGTATTTCGCGTCGGGAAACACCTTCATCATGAACGGCAGGATCAGCGCGTTCGCGGGCGTTTTATCCAGGCAAATGCGTTTGCCCTTGCCTGCATGTTCAAGGTAGCGCCCGTAGATAACGTCGCAATAGGCGCGGCAGGCGTCCCAGTAGTCCAGTTCCTGCCCGGGCAACTGGCTCACGAACAACTTCTGCGATTCCGCCGCCAGGATGTGGTCGTACGGCGCCTTGTCGACTTTGTCCCACACCCCGAGATGCGCGAGCGGCGTCAACAAGTGCGGCTCGGGCCCGCCCTGGATCATCGAATGCGAGGACAGCATATGTTCGAGCATGGTCGTGCCCGAGCGCGGCGCACCGATTACGAATAACATCTGGACACTCATGATCTTCCGTCTCCTCAAGTTTCTTCCGGCGGGAACGTGAGCCCCGATAGAGACCGTGGCCGGTGACGCAGGGTACTTGCGTCAAACACCGCCCGCCACGATGCCTTCCGCAGAGTTTAATGGACGTAGCCCAAGGCTTCCAACTGCGCTTTCATCTCGTCGTCGATGGGTGCTCCCTCCACGGCCTGTAACTCGGCCGGGAGTTCGTGCCGTGACCGCCACGCACTCGCTTCGGCCCGGAGATAGTCGGCAAGCACGGGCTGGAACGGCGCGAGATCGCTGCGTTCGCCCGGGTCTAATTCCAGGTCGTACAGCGCGACGCCATGCCGGAACCGGTTCGTGACCAGTTTGTATCGCGCAAACCAGTAAGCCTCCCAGGGCAGGACATGCTGGTCGTTTTGCGATGCGGCGAGGACTTCGCATTCCGGTACGGGCGGATCCGCGGAGAACAGGTCGCGCCCCATCAGGCCCGCCGGCGCCGCGGCGCCCAGAAGACGGCAGATGGCGGGAAACAGGTCGACCGTGCCTGCAATGCGGTCTGTGCTGGCGCCCAGAGCCTCGCGCAGATTCGGCGCCACGACAACCAGAGGGATATGCGTTTCCTCCTCGTAGACCGTATTGCTGTGCCCCATCTGGCCGTGCTCCAGAAACGCCTCCCCGTGATCGGCCATGACGATGAACACCGTGCGGCCGGTCAACTGCAACTCCTCGACGGTGCGCCACAGCTTGCCCACTTCCGCGTCTACGGCTCTCAGGTTTTCCTCATAGCGCGCTTTCACGTTCTCCAGTTCAAGCGGCGTCACCGCGCGCCGCCGCTGGTTGACCGCCCCCAGCACGGCCACGTCGGGGCTCACCGCTTTCACGGGGTCGAGGGCCAGGGACTCCGCGTACTCGCCCGGGGCGAAGTACGGCGCGTGCGGCTGGCGGTAGTGAACATAGAGGAAGGACCGTTCTCCGGCGTGGCGGCGCAGGAAATCCTGCGCCAGTGCCGTCGTCTTGCCTGGGTCCCCCTTCAAGGCTTCTTCATTGCCCGCGATGCGCGCTTCCGGCAGCCCTTCCGTGCCGTCAAAGAACTCGTCAAAGCCCTCGCTCATGCCGGACTCCGGAGAAACATAGCGATTCGCCGAAATGCAGCCTGTGACGATGCCGTGCTCGCGGAGCACCCCCGGCAATCGCGGGAGCGCGTCCGCTGGCCTTTGGGGCAGTTGCGACGCCCCGTGCTGGAATGGATACATGCCCGTCAGCAGTGAGAAGGTCGAACTGAACGTATAGGGGGCGGCGGCATAGACGCGCTCGAACAGGACGCCGCGGCTGGCCAGCGCGTCGATGCACGGCGTGGTGTCGCGCACCCAGCCCATGCAGCCGACCCGGTCCGCGCGCAGTGCGTCCAGAATGATTAGGATTACGTGGTCGAGCGGGGCAAAGGAGACCGGGGACGCCATGGATTCCGGCTGCGGCGCCGCCGGGCCGCACAATTGCGGACTCGTCCAGCGCACGGCCTCCGGCGCGGCGTCCGAGAACGCCTCAAAGATGATTTCCACGACCTTGCCATCGAGGCCGTCCAATGCGATTCCCTCAGCGGGGTCGGCCGGTATCTCCGCAGGGATTTCAAAGAGCACGCGTTCCTTCGGTCCGTCCTGCGCGTCCCATCGAACCAGAACGCGCGCGTGCGCCGCCGGCTCTGGCGTCATGGCCTGGAAGGAAAGGAGCGCGGGCCCCAAGCCGGGCAGACGGCAGGGGAACGCGGCCCGCGAGTTCGGCAGCTGGACCAGCGTCTCGCCTTCCACCCGCAACACCGCTTCCGGCGGCGGTGGTGGCGCGGTTTCCGTTTCCGTCAATTCCAGTCTCCGGATTCCAAACGCCAGCGGACGCGGATCGTTGCCCCGGTTGATATCCTTGGGGGCCACGCAGAAACGGTTGATAAGAGTGATGGTGTTCCATCCGGATTCCATAGCGGAGGCCGGCACGTCGAACGCAAACTCGCGTTCTTTCCATCCGTCTTCTTTCTGGAACGCGCACACGCCGATACGCGTCCGGTTCCATGCAACCTGTATCTCTTGCGCCGGGAGCGCGTCATCGTGATGCTGCTTCAGAAACAACCGAAGCCGCAGGTCGCGCGGACGAAACACGCACACATGCACCTCGGAGATCAGGCTGGTGCTGGCCAGGCTTGGCCCGGGTCCGAACGTGTAGACATCGCCCCGCGCGTATCGCCAGCCTTCACCCAGGAACGCATAGGCCGACGGTTGGCTGAAATCCAGCGCGCGTGTTTCCTCCGTCACGAGGCGGGGCTGGTCTGTCCGCCAGAATTGCGCATAGGTGTACCGTGTGTCCCCCTGCGCCGCGACGGCGCCGCAGACAAGCAGCGCCACGATTCCGCATGACGCGCTTTGACGCCGCATGACTTCGGACTTTGCTGAACCGAACATGTCGACTATCCAATACTCGATGAAGACGTCAGCCCCAACCGCTGCGCAGTGCCGAGCGTGGACGGTCTCTCGCCCTCTGTTCACACTGGGGCCGTTTTCAAGCCATAACAACCGAAAAACATCAAAAACGCCGCCAACCCATGCCGATAGGAAAACGACGGGCAGCAAAAATGGCGAAGCTGGAGTTCGTCATGTGTTCCGGCAATACTGCCGAACGTGATGGAATGTAGCAGATGGCAGTGCGCCATGTAAACGGTAGTGGCCAGTTTTTTGTTCCGGCGCGGTTGCCTTAACCTGTTCCATCGCTCCATGAATGGAGGTGCGTGCGGGTCCGTGTGGCAGAGCACACGAGTCCCATCATCCGGCGGCAATGCGCCGTTGCGCGTGATGCTCTCTTCGCCTCACAGAAAGAGCCGTGCATCCGGTTTGTCGAGTGCTTGGCGGACCCCTGCTTTCGGGCGTGGGCACGCCTTTCGCCGCGGTTTCGGCGTCGGGTAAGCGCATACGGCCTCAGCGAAAGAAACGACCCGGGATACCGTGCCATGTCTGTCGTACGTTTGCCGGGTTTTGGATGGGTATGATATTCTCACGCGCCTTTTGGGCGAGATATCAGAGACCAATCGATCGAGGTAATTCCGTGAAAAGAGTGTTGTCTTCGCTGATAAAAGTGGGCGTTACTGCGGGGCTGTTCACGCTCCTGTTCTGGCCGGAAGTGTTCGGCCTGAGTCCGGACATCTTTGGCGGCGTCAAGCCGAGAGACATGCTCCGGGAATTGCAGGGGGCGGGCGCGGCAAACGTTGCTTTGTGGCTGGGTTTCGCGCTGGCGGTGAAACTGTTTGCCGTCTTGTGCGGCGTGATGCGGTGGCGCCTGCTGTTGTATGGGCAGGGACTGCGCATGCCGCTGCGTTACGTCTTCGAGAGCTTTTTCGTGGGGCGCATGTTCGGCATATTCATGCCGGGCACCATAGGGCTCGACGGCTATCGCATTTACGACTCGTCGCGATACACGGGCGAGGTGATCAAGTGCACTACGGTCATCGTGGTGGAAAAACTCACCGGCTTCGTAGCGCTCACGGGCCTGGTATTCCTCACGTTTCCGCTGGGCATGCAGGTGGTCAACATCAAGTTGCCGTTCCTTCTGACGGCAATGGGCATTCTGGGCGTATTCGTCGTGGTGTTCTTCCTGCTGTTGTTAAACCCGCGCGTGATCCAGGTGCTGCTGGCCGTGCTGCCCACGCCTGCCATTGTGCGCAATCCAATCAACAAGCTTGCGGCCGCGGCCACGGCGTACAGCGGCAGCCGGATGAATCTGCTGCTGGCGGTGCTCCTGGGCGTTATCGTGCATCTGGGCACGTGCCTGATGTTCTTCGGGACGGCCATGTCGATTCGCGCCGAGAACGTGGATCTGGCACATATCCTGTTTGCCAGCCCGCTGGTCATTTACGGCACGGTGCTGGGGCCGTCGATCGGCGGCGAGGGCATTCGCGAATTTGGCTTTCTGGCGCTGTTGGCGACGGGCGCGGGCGCCACGGCCGCGGCCGCCGTCACGCTGGCGCATCTGGGCTGGTGGGTGGGCGAGGTGGTGCCGTTCCTGATTGGAGCGGTGGTGTTTGTCTTGCGCAAGCGCCCGGAACGAGAGGAATTGGAGGCACACGTGGCTGAAGCTCGCAAGGAGGCGGCCGCGGCGCAGGCCGCCGCTCTCGCGGCCTTGCATCTGTCTCCCGAGGCGGTCCGCGGCTACCGCGCGAACGTCTTCGGCATGTTGACCTGCGGCGTGTTCGCGGGGGCCTATGCGGGCGCGGTGCTGGGCGTGTGCGAATCGGCCTGGCTGTATTATCGGCTGGGCGATTTCAGCGAGACGGGCATGTTCTGGTGGGGCGCGATAGCATACAGCGTCGTTTTCGCCGGGATCGGTTTCGGCGTAGCCGCCGCCTTGCTGTTCCTTTGTCTGCTGGTCGATGTTTTTCCGAGGTGGTTCGCGTCTTTCGGCGTGATTTTTGGTTCGTCGCTGGGCCTCGCGGCGCTTGGCCTGGGCGTCTGGCGGTTTCAGCGCGACGTGCTGGGCGGCCATTTCCCCTCAAAGCTGCAGTTGGCCTTCGCGGGCCAGTTATCCGCGGGTGTCGTGCTGGAAGGGTTCGTGATAGCCGCGATTGCGGCGATTATAGTGGGCCGAATCGTCCGCCATCGCGCGGTCTGGCTGATGTTAGTTGGCATCCTGGCGTATGCGGGGCTTATCGGCGCCGCATACGCGGCTTCCGCGGTCACGCGGCCGCAACCGGCGGTGCCGGCCGCGTTCAAGGCCATGCCGGGCGTGGCGGGCCCGAACGTGATCTTTGTCGGCTTGGACGCCTGCCGCGCCGACTATCTGAGGCTCTTTGAGGCGCACCCGGGCGAAGACAACACAGCGTTGTTTGCCGCTGAAATGCCGGCCGGGAGCGTGCCCGCGCCGCTGGATGAGCCGGTCTTGGCGGAGGGTAATACGGTCGAACTTCCGGCCGCCGCCGCGGGGCTCACCCCGGTAACGCAGCAGCCGGTAAACCCGTATCGGTCTCCTTCGGTTGCAACGCCCGCGCTTGAGTCTTTTGCGCGCGACGCCGTCGTGTTTGACCATGCGTTTGCGCAGGCCTCCTGGACCAAGCCGTCCTTCGCCACCATCTTCACCGGCATGTACCCCGAGCAGCACGGGGCGACCAATAAGGACAAGGGCATTCCGGAAGACGCGAATACGCTTGCGGAACGGTTGCGCGCGGCCGGTTACTACACGCAAGGGTATCCCAACAATCCGTGGCTCAGTTCGCTCTACAACTTTGACCAGGGTTACGTGGGCTATGAGTTCCTGGAACCGGCGCGCATCTACGGTGCGCCCGCATCGGCGGCAAACCTCGCCATCTACGGCGTGTTCCATCGCATGGTGAAACCCCGGGTGGACAAGCTGCTCCGGCACAAGATGAACGTGCGGCAGTTCTACCATCCCGCCGAGGACGTAACCGCGGCTGCGCTTCAGTTCCTGGAAAGCGGCGCGGTACCGGATGGCGCGCCCTTCTTCCTGTACCTGCACTACATGGATACGCATGACCCGTTCATGGACCCGGATGCGCCGAACGGCGGTTACGCGCGCGCGAACATGGATGCGCCGGACCCGTCGCTGGACAAGGCGCTGGAAAAGGCGTATGTGCTTGAGATTCAGCATATGGACCGGTACCTGGGCGAGTTGTTTGAGGGCCTGAAACGCCTTGGCGTATACGAAAACACGCTCATCGTGGTCACGGGCGATCACGGCGAGGAGTTCTACGACCACGGCGGCTGGTGGCATGGCCAGACGCTGTACGACGAACTGGTCCATATCCCGTTATTGGTCAAACTGCCCGGCAATCATCTGGGCGGCACGCGCAACAGCGACCTCGCGCGGCATATTGACCTCGCGCCGACGATGCTGCAATTCGCGGGCTTGCCGAAGAGCCCCGCGATGGCGGGGCAAGCCCTGTTCGATGCGCAAGGCAATTTCGCCAACGCAGGCATCCATTCCGCGCATGCGCACAACGATTTCGAAGGGAACGTGATACGCGCCGTGCGGACCCGCGACATGAAACTCATTCAGACCGAAGAAGGTCAGAAGTACTATCGCGGCATCCCGCCGGTCGAATTGTACGACCTCCAGGCGAATCCGGACGAACGCTGGGACGCCAACCTGGCGCATGACCCGGCCCATACCGGGGTGCGTCAGACGCTCGAACAGAGCATGGGCGCGCATGCGCAAGAGCCGGTAGGCGCGCCGCGCGCCGCAGCGGCGGCGCCCGAGCCGCCGACGGCCGCCCCGGACGCGATTCCGCAGCAAATGCAGGACCAGTTGGGCGCACTGGGTTACGTGGAGTGACCGGGATAGAGGTCGAGCGGCGTTCGTAGTGCGCACGGGGGACGGTGGGCGCCTTCGGCGCGCTGGAGAGGTGAGAACTATGGCGAATGACCTTGTCAAGGCTCACTTGAATCTGTTCGCGGTGCTCCGGAATCTCGAGGACTTGCCCGCTCTTGACCCGGAAACGGCGGCGCTTATCAAGGACTGGCAAATCGCCATCCAGTTTGCCGTGCGGGGGGGGCCGTCGGCTTGGCTGGAATTCCGGGACGGGGCATGCCGCCACGGCGCGGGCGCACACCCGCGGGCGGACGTCAAGCTCCTGTTTCTGTCGCCCGGGCATCTCAACAAGATGTTTGACGGCAAGGGGAACCCGATACCAATCAAGGGCTTCAGCAAGCTGGGTTTCCTGTCGCGCAAGTTCGCGCAAGCGACGCAGCGCCTCGAATATTTTCTCAAGCCGAAGAACGGCGTCGCGCAGGCCCCGGCGTTCAAGCTCGTGAACACTACGCTGACCCTGTACACGGCCGCGTATGCGGTCCGGGAACTCGCGTTGCTGGACCCCGTCTGCAAGAAGATCGCCGGGCATACGCCCGCCGGGACGCTACAGATATCGGTCTTGCCGGACGGGCCGGACGTGACGGCGACCGTGCAGCCGGGCGCCTGGACGGTCGCGAAGGGCAGGGCCGCAGCGCCCTCGGCCACGATGACCTTTCAGGACATGGACGTGGCCCACGCACTGCTGAATAACCAGCTGGACAGTTTCCGCGCGGTTGGCGAAGGCAAGGTGATGCTGCGCGGGATGCTCCCGATTGTCGATAACGTTGGCCTGATCCTCGACCGGGTGGCGGGATACTTGGCGTGAGCACCGTACGGTGCTGCGGCATTTTGGTTTCTTGCGGGCCTGTGTGGGGCCTGTTCTCATGTCGTTGGCCGATACAGGCGCAGCATATGAACTGAACAACAAGACTGGGAAGATTCTCATGAGCGGCTACCAATATCCTCAATCCGCGGCGTGGTTTCAGCGCGCGGTCAAGGTTATACCGTGCGGGATTTATGGTCATTTCAGCCCGGCGCCATGCCCGCCCGTCAACGCGTATCCGTTCTTCGGCTCGCGCGCGAAGGGCTCCCATTTCTGGGACGTGGACGGCAACGAATTCATTGATTACATGTGCGCCTACGGCCCCATGATCCTCGGCTATGGCAATCCGGTGGTTGATGAGGCGTATCAGGCGCAGATGCGCGAGGCGGATTCGAGTTCCGTCTCTTCCACGAAGATGGTGGAATTGGCGGAATACTTGGTCGGCCTTATCCCTGTCGCGGAGTGGGTGTTTTTCGCGAAGAACGGGGCGGACGTGACGAATTTCGCGACCATGATCGCGCGTGCGGCGACGGGACGCAGGAAGATCATCGGCATTCAGGGCGGTTATCACGGCACCTCGCCCTGGATGCAGGCCCCGGGCCATCACGGCCTCATCGAACAGGACCATCAGCACATCATCCGCATCCCGTGGAACGACATCGGGGCGCTGGAACAGGCCATCGACCGATACCCGAACGATATCGCGGGCTTTATCGCCACGCCTTATCATCACCCGATCTTTGCGGACAGCGAATTGCCCGCCGATGGCTACTGGCAGGCTGTCGAGAAAATCCTGCGGAAGAACGGCATCGTATTCATCATCGACGATGTGCGCTGCGGTTTCCGGCTGCACATGGGCGGCTCCAACGAGTTCTTTGGATTCAAGCCGGACCTTATCTGTTTTTGCAAGGCGATAGCGAACGGCTACCCCATTTCCGCCCTTGTAGGGGTCGAGGCGCTGCGCGGTGCGGCCGCGAAGGTCTTTCATACTGGTAGCTACTGGTTTTCCGCCGGACCGATGGCCGCGGCGCTCGCGTGCCTGAAAGAATTGAGCCGCGTCGACGCGCCGGACCTCTTGCGCGAGAAGGGACGTAAACTGAACGAAGGCCTCATAAGGATTGCCGCCGGACACGGCTATACGCTGAAGATCACCGGCGACCCCGGCATGGCGTACTATCGCATTACCGACGACCCAAGCCTCATGCTGCATCAGGACTGGTGCGCGGCATGCACGCGGCGCGGGGCCTTCTTTACCTCGCATCACAACTGGTTCCTTTCGGCCGCGCATACGGACGAGGATATTCAGCGCACGCTCGAGATTGCGGAGGAGGCGTTTCAAGAGGTAGAGGCTGGGAGGAAAGGGGAGAAACGGGACGTAACATGAGGCCCCGAGACGGCGGGGGGTGAGGGGGCAGGTTCGGCACTTTCGGGAAGCATGGGTATGGCAACAGGCGACGGACTGGACAAGCGAGGCGTATCGCGTTACGAAGGTGCTGCGTGCAGCCGTTTCGATTGCTTTCAACAGAGCCTGCGGGCATGCTTGGGAATCCAGAGCGAAGTTTGCGCATCACCGCCCTTTTTCTTTAGGCTCTATCTCAGGACCGGAAACACAAGCGTTTCTGATCCGCAAACTCACGCATCTGGGCCATGCGAATCCGGGACGGGTGCCTGGTTTGCCGGATGAAACAGGGAGAATGCCGCGCAGCGTAATGCGCGGACTGAAGTGAAAGGCACAACGTGGGGAAGACGCGACTGACCGGCGCGAGTAAGGTGACGTGCTGCATGCCTGCCCGCCCGCGGCTTCTCGTCTTCCTGCAGGAGTCTGGAAATGCCCCTCACATCGCAGGAACTCGCTGACCTGAAACGAACCGCACGGGAGATCCGCGAGACGATCGTCGACGTCACCGGCTGGTCGGGCGGCGCGCACATCGGCGGTTCGCTCAGCGCGACGGACATCATGACGATCCTCTACTGGAAGTACCTGCGCATCGACCCGCAGAATCCCAACTGGGAGGACCGTGATCGGTTTGTGCTCAGCAAGGGCCACGGCGGCGTCGGCCATGCGGTGGTGCTGTGCAAGCGCGGTTTCTTCGATCCGAAGCACCTGGAAGAATACAACCACACGAACTCCCTGCTCGGCATGCACCTCGACAGCAAGAAGGTGCCGGGCGTCGAAGTATCCACGGGTTCGATGGGCCACGGACTGGGCGAGGCCGTAGGGCTCGCGCTGGGCGCGCGCGTACTGAAGAAGCCGTGGCGAGTCTATTGCATTATCGGCGACGGCGAGTCGAACGAAGGCTCGATCTGGGAGGCGGCCATGTCCGCCGCGCACTACAAGCTTTCGAGCCTGACCGGATTCCTCGACCGCAACCGGATGATGATCGACGGGCCGACGGAGGAGGTGATGAGCCTGGAACCGTTGCCGGACAAGTGGCAGGCGTTCGGCTGGAACACGCTCGTGGTGAACGGCCATGATTTCAACGAATTGGCGGACGCCATCGAGCGCGCGCACGCGCATGCGGGCGGACCGACGATGATCGTCTGTAATACGGTCAAGGGCAAGGGCGTGAAGTTCATGGAAGACGACCCGGCCTGGCACTACGGCGGCCTCAGTTCCGAACTGGTGCAGAAAGCCAAGGCCTCACTCGCGGAGATGTAAGCCATGCCGGAAAGTGGATTAACCTGGACCGTATACGACGCAGACAAGATGACGCAACGCGAGATTTATGGCGCGACGCTGGCCGATCTCGGCGACAAGCACCCAGAAATCGTGGGGCTGTCCGCGGACCTCGCAAAATCGACGAAGATAGGAACGTTCGGGGACAAGTTTCCCGACCGGTTCTTCAATTTCGGCATTGCCGAACAGAACCTGTTCGCGGTCGCCGCGGGCATGGCCAAGGCGGGGCTGACACCGTTCGTCTCGACTTTTTCCGCGTTTGCCTCGATGCGCGCCTGCGAATTCGTTCGCACGGACATCTGCTACCAGAATCTGAACGTGAAGATCATTGCGACGCACGGCGGCACGTCGTTCGGTTCCGGTGGCGCGACGCACCATGCGACGGAAGACCTCAGCATCGTCCGCGCGTTCCCGAACATCAAGCTGGTTGTCCCCGCCGACGCGATCGAGACAGCACACGCGGTCGTTGCCTGCATGCGCACGCCCGGCCCGGTCTATGTGCGCATCGGCCGCGGTTTCGAGCCGCGCGTGTATGAGCAGACGGAGTACGATTTCGAGATTGGCCGGGCCGTCGAGATGACGCCGGGCCGTGACATCGTCGTGATCGCGACGGGCGCGTGCGTGTTCCAGGCCGTCCAGGCCGCCAAGATTCTCGAAGCGGACGACAAGCTCTCGGTGCGCGTGGTCAACATGCACACCATCAAGCCCATCGACCGCGACGCGATCATGAGAGCGCTGGTTGAGACGCGGCGCATCATCACCGTCGAGGACCACAACCATATCGGAGGCCTGGGCGCGGCGGTGGCGGAAGTCATCGCGGAGAGCGGCAAGGGCTGCGTGTTCCAGCGGGTTGGCATTCCGGACCGGTTCATTTCCCACGGTTATCCCGAGGACCTGATGAACCTGTACAAGATCGATGCCGACGGGATCATTGAGAAGGTCCGCGAGGTCATGGGCCGCGAATTCGAGGCGGACGAGGACTGGGAAGACGAGGTGTAATCGATGGCCACCCCACAGGAATTGCTCGCTGCCCGCATTATCTGCCGCGCTGTGCTGCCGGTCATCAAGGTCATGCTTGAAGACGTGCCCAAGGTTGGCCGCAAGTTCCAGGGAGTGACGGCGAAGGTCCAATTCGTCGCCGACGACACTCAAGGGCCGGTCGCGGCCTTCCTGCAGTTCACGGACGGCGCTTTCGAGGTGGTGCAGGGCCTGGCCGAAAACCCGGACCTGGTGTTCCACTTCTCGAGCGTGCCGAAGATGGTCGCCATGTTCGCGGGGAAGCCCGTGCTCCCGTCGTTGGGGCCGCTGCTCAAGGGATTGGTCCGGAAGCCCGGCCTGCTGTTCAATGTCTTCGGCATCTTGCTGGGTATGAAGATACTCATGCCCACGGCGAAGCCGAAGACGCCCGAAATGGCGCGGCTCAAGGTGAAGATGACCCTGTACATGGTTTCGACCGCGCTCAGCCAGCTTAACAAAGGCGGTGACCCGGAAATGGTGAAGTGGACCGGGAATCAGCCGGAGCGCATTTACCAGTGGTCGGTGAAGGACACTGACATTGCCTGCTATCTCAAGATCAAGGCGGGTCAGACGAAGGCCGGTCGCGGCTTGTATACGCGCCGGAAGCCGTTTGTGCATATGATCTTCA
Source organism: Candidatus Hydrogenedentota bacterium (assembly GCA_018005585.1). Lineage (NCBI taxonomy): Bacteria > Pseudomonadati > Candidatus Hydrogenedentota > Candidatus Hydrogenedentota bacterium. The sequence goes on from JAGMZX010000028.1 coordinate 24,588, forward strand.
GGGATATTGATGCCGCGCTGCCCGTGTTGTCCAACAGCATTGACACGGTCAGCGCCATGGCCGCGGGCCTCGTTGAGAACGACGGCAGCCCTGAGTATGGCGGCAAAGTCGGCGATTTCATGCTGAAAATCGCCAAGATGCTGAGTTAGGCAGGCCACACGGCGCGACAGAGACGCAGAAAATGGGCGTGTCACCCGGTTCCCCTGGGGTAAGATGTCGGCCGTGCTTCTGGAGTTCGCGGAATCGTATCTCGACGTCGAAGACGAACGGAAGCGCTTCGAGTTCAACCTTGCCCTTGCGGCAGCGGCCTGGAACATGTCCTCGCTTCCTCAGGAGGGACGAGCCGGACAGTTGGAGAGTGTGTTCCGGAATCGCCTCGGAGATGCGCACGCCAACGCGCGCGAAATGGGCAGGGTAGTAATCCACGGACTCATCTCACGCAAAGAGATGCACTGCCCGAACGACAGGCGATTCATCGCCAATATTGAGGTGCGCGAGGAGGCGGAGGGATATCACGTAAATGTCATATCCTTGCATATGGGGGACATGCCCGGGGAGCTGCCGCGCTGAGGTTTTGGGGTTTCCGCTCGAGATGGTGTGGGATGCGTTGGATGTTTTCCGCTGCGCCGGTTCAACGGCGCCGGCGACGTCCGTGGCAAGAGGATTCTTCAGACCCGCGCTGCCGGCAATAAAAGAAACGCGGGTCCCGGCAATTCCGGAACCCGCGTATTGGCGTTTCCTGGGGAATACGGTTATTTCTCCGCAGGCGTGAGGCCGGGCACGACAGTCCAGTCCAGCGAGAGCTTCAGGCCCTTATTGTAAGCGCCGTAGATGCCCAGTTGCTGCGGTTCCGTCGCGGCACTGTAGTCCCGGAGTTCCTTCTCCAGGTCTTCCTTGGTGGCGAAGCCGCGGATGCTGACTTCTTTCTCCGCGTTGGCGTAGACAACGACCCAGTCCGCTTCAAACTCGCCCACCTGGTCCGTCTCGACCGCCTTGTCCAGGACCCATTCTTCAACGCCGGGATACTTGTCAAACAAATCACCGGAAGCCGATTGGACGGCGAAGAGCGGGGCCAGCACCAGCGAGATAACGCACATCAACTTGATCAGGATGTTGATGGACGGTCCGACGGTGTCCTTCAGCGGGTCGCCGACGGTGTCGCCAACGACGGCCGCCTTATGCGCTTCGGAGCCCTTGCCACCGAAGTGGCCCTCTTCGATGTACTTCTTGGCGTTGTCCATCGCGCCGCCGCTATTTGCCGTTTGGATACCCAGCATGACACCCGTGACGATGGCGCCGACGAGCATGCCCGCGAGACCAGACGCGCCCAAGGCTACGCCGATGATGACCGGGAACGCGATCGCGAGAATGCCCGGAAGCATCATCCCGCGGATAGCGCCGGTTGTCGCGATGTCAACGCACTTGGTGCTGTCCGGGTGCGCACTCGGGTCGCCTTCCTTGAGCCCGGGGATGTCGCGGAACTGACGCCGCACTTCCTCGATCATGGCATAGGCGCAGGTGCCTACCGCCTTGAACAGCATCGAACTGAACAAGAAAGGAAGCATGCCGCCGATAAGAATGCCCGACAGAATCCTGGGCTCGAGCAGGGTGACATGATGGGGACTCAGATTGGCCGCCAGCATGAACGCACTCAACAGGCCGATGGCCGCGAAGGCCGCACTGCCGATAGCGAACCCCTTGCCGATGGCCGCCGTCGTGTTGCCCACCGCGTCGAGGTTGTCCGTAATCTTGCGGACACTCGGGTCGAGGTGTGACATTTCGGCGATACCGCCCGCATTGTCCGCGATCGGCCCGTAGGAGTCGACCGCGACGACCATACCGGTCGTGGCAAGCATGCCGAGCGCCGCGATCGCAACGCCGTACATGCCGCAGCAGTAATACGCCCCAACTACGGCAAGCGCAAGCACGACGACCGGGGCCGCGGTGCTCTGCATGCCGATGGCGGTGCCGCCGGTCACCGCGATCGCGGGGCCGGACTGCGCCTCTTCCGCCAGTTTCTGGACCGGTTTGTACTTGCCGGACGTGAAGTATTCGCTGACGAACCCGACCACAGTGCCCGCGACGATGCCGAGAATGCAGGCTAATGCCGGACCCATCTTCGAATACGTGACGCCATCCAGCGTGAACTGCTCGCCGAAGATCCACGAATAGAGAAGCACGCCCAATACGGCGAGCCCCGCGCTGATGTAGGTGCCGTTCATCAGCGCCTGTTGCGGATTTGACTGGGCGAATTTCTTGACGTACATGACGCCAAGGACCGACGCAAATATGCCGATGGCGGCGGTCATAAAGGGAAACGCCACGACATATCCGGTTCCAAGTCCCACAATCACCGCCGCCACCGCCAAGCTGGCGATAATGGCTTCAACATAAGACTCGAGCAGGTCGGCGCCGAGGCCGGCCACGTCGCCGACGTTGTCGCCCACGTTGTCCGCGATCACGGCGGGATTGCGCGGGTCGTCTTCGGGAATCCCGGCCTCGACTTTGCCGACGAGGTCGGCGCCCATGTCGGCGCCTTTCGTATAGATGCCGCCGCCGGAGCGGGCAAACAGCGCCACGAGTGATGCGCCCATGGCGTAGCCATTAACGATCTGAGCCTCACCCTCGAAATAGAAGTAGACAAATACGAGGCCGGCAAGCGCGATGCCCACGACCCCGAGGCCCATGACCGCGCCGCCGCTGATTGCGACATCGAGCGCGGCCTTCACGCCGCCGGACTCGGCGGCTGCGGTTGTCCGCGCATTCGAGCGCGTCGCGATATACATGCCGAGGAACCCGGCGCATGTGCTCGCGATAGCGCCCGAAATGAATGCGATGGACGTGCTCCAACCGAGCGGGAGGTCGGGCCGCATACTCCCGACGATCCCAATGCCAATCGCAAGGATCGCCACCGTGCTGAGCACGTAGCGGTATTCGCGAAAGAGGAAGGCCAGTGCGCCTTCCTGAACCGCCTTGGATAGCCGCGCCATCGTCTCGTTTCCTTGCGGTTTTGACAAGACATAGCGCGCCAAATAGACGACGAACGCCAAAGCAAGGACGCTTGCGCCCAAGCTTATCTTGAGAAACGGCAATTGCATAGTGCTGGCCAACTCCTCTGCGTTAATACCTGAAAACACATAATCCTACCTACCGCTAAGTCTACACATCAGTCAAAGCGGCAGCCTTCCTGCTCCAATGCGGCCCGGGCCGCCTGCTGCTCCGCCTCCTTCTTGGTCGCGCCGCGCCCGCGGCCTGCCGGACGGCCCCGAACCACCACCTCCACCTCGAATTCCTTGCAGTGGTCCGGTCCTTCCGAGCGGACCACCTCGAACTGCGGCAAGGCCATGTGCTGCGCCTGGCAGTAATTCTGCAGGCGTGACTTGTAGTCCCACACGCGGTCTTGCCGCAGACTCTGCGCAATCTCGTCCTCGAACATGCGCACCACAAACGTCCGCGCGGCCTCCCAGCCGCTGTCCAGATAAATCGCGCCAATCAGCGCCTCCAGACAGTCGGCCAGCAACGCCGTGCGCTCGCGCCCGCCCGACGACTCCTCGCCTTTGCCAAGGCGAATGGCCGGGGCCAATTCCAGGGCTTGCGCCACGCGGGCCACACAAACACGACTGACTAATCCGGCCCGCAAGCGGCTGTAATCGCCGGGGGTGCGCTCCGGTGTCAGTTCGAACAGGCGATGCGCCACCGCCAGACCGAGAACCGCGTCGCCCAGGAACTCAAGCGCCTCGTAGTCGCTGGTGGCCTCCGCGGATTCCGCCACCAGCGAAGCATGAGTCAGCGCCCGGTCGAACAGGGCGAAGTCGTTAACATCGATCCCCAGTCGGGAGGCCAGAACGCGCAACGCCTCGTTACGTGCGTCGCGGTCATCCATAATTCTTCACGATTATCGACGCGTTATGGCCGCCGAATCCTAACGAATTTGACATGGCAAATGCAACGCGGGTTTCCCTGGCCTCGTTCGCAACCAGGTTCAACGGGCATTCCGGGTCCGGCGTATCGTAGTTTATGCTTGGCGGAAGGACGCCGTCGCGTATCGCCAGAAGGCACGCGATGGCCTCGATGGCGCCCGCCGCGCCGAGCAGGTGCCCCGTCATCGATTTCGTGGAACTGGCGGGCGGCATCGTGTCGCCGAAGACCGCATACAAGGCCCGGCATTCCATCGGGTCGTTGTGCTGCGTGCTCGTGCCGTGGGCGTTGTAGTAACCAATGTCTCCCGGGTTCATTTGCGCTTCCGCCAGCGCCAGGCGCATCGCCTCCGCGGCGCCGGTCCCGTCCTCGCGCGGCGCGGTGATATGGAAGGCGTCGCAGGTTTCGCCCATCCCCGCGATTTCGCCCAGGATGGCGGCGCCGCGGCGCCGCGCATGCATCTCCGACTCGAGGACAAGCACGCCTGCACCGTCCGCGAGCACAAAACCGTCCCGGTCCTTGTCGAAAGGCCGGCTCGCGCGCTCCGGCGCGTCGTTGCGGCGCGAAATCGCGCGCATCGCGCCGAACCCGGCGATACCGAATCGGTTCAAGGCAGCCTCGGCGCCGCCCGCCAGCATGATGTCGGCTTTCCCCGCCCGAATCAGCGCCGCGGCGTCGCCTATGCAGTGCGTGCCCGTTGCGCACGCCGTCACGACGGCCTTGTTCGGCCCCTGGAGGCCCAGCCGGATCGCGATTACGCCTGAAGCCATATTCGCAAGACCCTTGGGCACCATGAGCGGTGAGATGCGCTTGGGACCGTGCAGATGGAACTGGATGCCCTCTGCGTGGATGGTCTCGATGCCGCCGATGCCCGACCCGACCAGCACGCCGCACCGATAGGGATTCTCGGCGGAAATGTCGAGCCCCGATTGACGCCACGCCTGATTTGCAGCCTCGATGGCATAGACGGTGTACAGGTCGGCGCGGCGCAGGTCCTTCGGGGTCATGCCTTCGGGGACCACCTCATCGACCACGCCGCCGAACCGCGTCGGCAAGTCCGCGGTTTCGAAATGCGTTATGGCGTGAACTCCCGAGCGGCCCGCGCACAGGGACTCCCAGAAAGCGCTTACCGTGTTGCCCACGGGCGACACGACGCCCATGCCCGTTACGACGACCTTGGTGCCCATACGCCCTCCTCGCGCCGCAGGCCACGTGCCAGGGCCGCGGCCGCGAACCTGTCCCGAAGACGGGACCGAAGAAAAAGGCCCAGCTCACCCTCACGGGTCGAACCGGGCTTTTTCAAGCTCCTCCATATCTATATGCAGCGTCTCCCACGAGACGCGAGGCTACGCCCGCAACTTTCCTTCAATGTACTGGATAGCGTCGCCTACCGTCTCGATCTGGTTGGCGTCGTCGTCGATATCGATCCCGAATTCCTCCTCCAACGCCATGATCACCTCGGTAATATCGAGCGAATCCGCGCCCAGATCGTCCACGAAGCGCGCGTTCTCCGTCACCTCCTCCGGCTGCAGTTCAAACTTCTCCACGATGATGCGCCGCACGATTTCGGCGACGTTAACGTCTGTGGCCATACGCATGCACCTCCTTTCCCTGGCAATGTATTGGGGCCGGCCCGCAAAACGGCAAGAACATCTGCGCCTCCACTCAAAAATGAAGCCGCCGTTCGCGTGAAGAAATACGGGCCCGTACCCCGCCATCACACACACGGCGAAGTATAGCAAAACCGCGGGGCCGTGTCCAAGATGGGATGCCCGCGTTGGGATTGCGTGCACGGCGCGCCGTGCGCCGCGTGCGGGTCAGCAGAGCGCCGCCAGGTCGCTGGTCACCGGGTCACCGCCCAGCCGGATGATGCCGTCGCGCCCATAACCCGCTTTCAAGAGCGGCGCCACGATGTCGCGGGTGAGGTCCGGCACGTAGAAGTCGAGAATCTCGCCGTCGCCTTCAATGTCGAAACAGACGTGGCAACCGGGGAGCAGCGCCGCTTCGCCAGGTCCCAGCGAGACGCCGCTGTTGCCCGCGGATAACCCGATGCGGCCGCGCTTCACCATCAGCATGTGAAAAGACTCGCGCCGCGTGTCGCGCCGAAAGGCGCGGCGCACGGTCAACGCCTCTCCCGCGAAATAGCGGCACGCGCCAAGCACCTCAATCACGGCTCCGCTCTGTTCGTATGTCAGCGTCCTGGCAGGCCCGCCGTGCGACGTGCCGAAATGCGTCGCCGCAAGCGATTTCTCGATGTGCAAATCCCGCGGTTTGCCGTTCCCGTCCACGCGGCCCCAATCGTAACAGCGGTAGGTGATGTTGCTGTTTTGCTGGATCTCGGCGATGACGAGGCCGGAGTCGATGGCGTGCATGGTGCCCGCGTCAACAAACACGGTCATGCCCTCGGACGCCTTGAAGTGCGTGAGCAGAGGTTGCAGGGTTTCCGACGCGATGGCCTGCGCCAGGGTTTCGCGCGTCACGTCCGGACGCAGGCCGCAGTACAACTGGCTTCCGGGCTTGGCATGGAGCACGTGCCACATTTCGGTTTTTCCGGCGTCCGGCTCGCCGAGTCTGGCCGCGATCGCATCGTCCGGATGCACCTGCACCGACAATATGTCTTCCGCGTCGATCAGTTTCAGCAAGAGGGGGAAGCGCCCGTAGGGCGTGAGCCGCGCCCGCGAGCCCAGAATGCCCGCGCTGTCGCCTTCAATCAGCTTGCGCAGCGGCATGCCGCGCACAGGGCCGTTCAACACGACGCTCTCGCATAGGGGGTGGTCCGCGATGAGCCATGCCTCGCCGATTGCGGCCCTGTCAGGGAGTGGCTTGCCGAACAGCGTCTGCAGCCGGCGGCCACCCCAGATGCGCTCGAAATACGATTCTTCGAAGCGCAACACGCCTATCTCGCGGGCGTTCATGTGCCCAGACCTCCTTCGATTGCGGCATCGCGGTCGAGCGTCCGGAACACGAGCGTGCCGCCGTGGTGTTCCCTGCCCGCCTGCTGCTTCTCTTCGAGCACTTCCAGGTGCCCCAGCGCCACAGAGAGCACGAGATACAGATTCTCCAAAGGTGCTTCCGGGTAGAGCTTTCTGGCCAGCGCATACGGCGTGATGCCGCCGGAACCCATCAGCCGCAGCACGCGGCGCTCGCGCCGCGCGTGCTTGGCCAGCGCCGCATCAATGACGCGCCGGTAGTCCCGGAACGGCTCGCCGTGGCCGGGAAAGCACAGGCCCAGTTCAAGTTGCCGCGACCGGTGCAGCGACCGCTGGTAGGCCACGAGGCTCTTGATGCGCGGCGCATCCGGCCGCGCGGGACGGTGGATGAGCGGGTTCGGGTTGATGTTTTCAAGAAGGTGGTCGCCCGTGGCGGTACACCGGCCGCGATGCGATACCAGCAGCGTGTCCGTGACGGAATGCCCCGGCACGAAATACGCGGTGAACGGGGCAACCTCGCCGCAATCCTCATACACGTGGTCAATGTGATAAGGCTCGCTCAGGTTCCGGAAGCCGGCCATGAATGCCGTAACGCCGCGAACTTCCGGCGCCGGAACGCCCAATTCATGCAACATGTCCGAAAAATAGGCGTCCCATTCCGCGGGGTCCACTCGATTCTCGGGCCGGTTTTCCGAGGGCACTTCCGGGTGCGCATAGGTGACCGCGCGGGACTCCTCGACAATCCGGCGCAACAACCCTGCATGGTCTACATGGTGGTGCGTGAGCAGCACACGTTCGATATCGGAGACGAGCAGCCTGTGCGCGCGCAGGCCCGCCGTCAGCGCCGCGTAGGCGTCGTCCGTGCGCGGTCCCGTGTCGATCAGCGTCAAGGGTTCGCCTTTCCAAAGGAACACATTCACCGGCCCGACCGGGAACGGCGTGGGAATCTCGATGGGGAAGAGGTCTTGTGGAAACGTATGTGCCATCATGTCATCTACAGGGACAGCATCAGGTCCTGCGCGGGCAATTGAACGGCCCTCATATAAGCTTCAATGGCTTCCGGCCCGAAGAACAGATACAGCAGACCCGCCAGCGCCAGATACGGCCCGAATGGGATGTAGTGGCCCGGTAGCACCTCCTCCTCGTCTTTCTTGTTCCCGGTGCCCGCTGCGTCAACTGCCGCCGCTTCCGATGGCGGAGCGCCGGAACGCAACTTGCTCGCGGCAATCAGCGAAAGGCCCACCGCGCTGCCCAGGATGCATGCCAGCATCAGCGTGCCGAGCACCCCTTTCCAGCCTAGAAACGCGCCGATCATCGCCAACAGTTTCACGTCGCCAAAGCCCATGCCGGGCTTCTTTAGAATCAGGATCGTGACCCGGTCCAACAGATAGAGAATGGCCCCGCCCAGCGCGGCGCCGATCAGCGCATCCCACAGCGAGACCACGCGCAGCTGGCTGCCCTCCGGAAACGCCATCCCCGCCAGGGACAAGGCCAGCCCCGCGAATATGCCCGGAATCGTCACCTCGTCCGGGATGACCCATTCGCGCAGGTCGACGAACGTCACGATGATCAGGCCCGCGCACAGCGCCATGTAGACCGGCGTGGCAAGGCTCAGCCCGAACCGTGCGTATACCGCGAGAAACAGCGCGCCCGTCACCCCTTCCACAATCGGGTATTGCCAGCTGATGGGTGCGCCGCACTGGCGGCATTTCGCGCCTAGCAGCAGCCAGCTCACAATTGGGATGTTGTCATACCACGCAATGCCGTTCTGGCATTTCGGACACCGCGACCGCGGCCGTATCACCGACTCGCCCGACGGCCAGCGGCAGATACAGACATTGCAGAAGCTGCCGACCATCGCGCCCAGCACGAAGGACACGGCGACGAAGAACGTATGTAGTTGCGGGGGGATATCCATCCGGAATTCCTGCCGGGGTCAATCGCGGGGGAGTATAGGGCCGCAAGGGGACGGAGCGCAAATGGGCTCAATGAGGCGTAATGAGGAGCGGTCCAGCGGTTATCCGTGTTCTTGGCAAGGCTCTTTCCAGTTCCTGCATGCCGCGCATCAGGTTCCGCTCCCGGAAATCCATGCCGCACTTGGTTGGCTCCACGACAACCGCTTTCAGACGGCAACCGCCGGCCCCGATGAGCATCCAAGGACAGTGTCTTGCACTTCCGGCACAGATCTTCTATAAGTTTCTCCAAGGAGGGGCAGAAGATGCTCAAGAATCTTTGTATTCTGACTTGTGCAGCCTGCGTGGCTCTATGCGCGAGTGCATACGCCGAGATTTTTACTTCCGGCGAGCTGCGCATGACCCTCGAAACCTTGCCCCAAGGCGCGCGCGTCTCCGGGCTTCACGACACGGTCACGGGAACGGAGATGCTGTCGAACCGGCAACTGCCGTTGTTCGCCGTCACCTTGAAGAATGTCGCCAAGGAATCGGTCACCGTGGACGCGGACGCGGGTTGGTCGGATGTCACGCTCACGGCCGGGAATGGCGAACTCGTTCTTTTATGGAAAGGCGCCACGGAGGAACGGCTTGGCGGTCTATCCGTGCGCGTCAGCGCGCGGGCGGTCGCCGCGGAGCATGCCTTTGACTGGAGTATGGAAATAGCGCCTGGAAGCGGCTGGACCGTCTGGGACGTGGTGTTTCCGCAGATTGCCATCGGCGCGTTGGGCGAGCGCACGGCTGTACTGTTTCCACGCGGGCCGGGCGAGGTCCAGGTCGATCCCTGGACGCGTGGTTTCTCGTTCAGCGGCCGTTACCCCAGCGGCTGGACGAGCATGCAGTTCTTCGCCGCGTATGCCGATGCCGCGAGCCCGGGTTGCGGCCTCTACTTCGCTCACCACGACCCGATGGGCTCCGTCAAAGAACTGCTCCTCGACTCCGACGCCGATTCACGGAGCGTCCGATTCGCATTCGAACATCACGCGCCACGCGGCGGTGCGGGCGTCTCGCCCGCGTATCGCCTGCCCGGAACCGCGGTCTGGCGCCTGTTCCGCGGCGACTGGTTCGACGCCGCGATGGTCTATCGAGCGTGGGCGAAGGCGGAGGCGCGCTGGTGGCCGCAACTGGGCGCGGACGGGCGGCCCGACACCGCGCCGTGGATGCGCGAATTGTCCGCGTGGGCGCAGACGGGCGGCGCGCCCGCGGAAGTCGTGGACCAGGTCAAAGACTTCGCGCAGTGGCTCGGCGTGCCTGTCGGTTTCCACTGGTACAACTGGCACCAGATTCCCTTCGATAACGACTACCCGCATTACTTCCCGACGAAGGATGGGTTCTCCGACGCGGTGCGCGACCTTCAAGAACACAACGTCTTCGTGATGCCGTACATCAACGGCCGTCTCTGGGACACGCACGATAGGGGCAATGAAGACGCCGAATTCACGAGTGTCGCGAAGCCCGCCGTGACGAAGGGCGAAGACGGCGAGCCCTACATCGAGAAATACGGCAGCAAAGAGGAAAACGGCGAGCCCGTACAACTCGGCGTGATGTGTCCCTGGACCCCGCTCTGGCAGAACACAGTCAAGGACATCGTGCTGCGCCTGCAAGACGAAATGGGCGTCAAAGGCGTCTACATCGACCAGGTCGCCGCAGCGGCCCCCGCGCTTTGCATGGACGCGTCGCACGGGCACCCGCTCGGCGGCGGCGCGTGGTGGAACGAGGGTTACTGGCAGATGCTTGCATCTCTCCGCCGCGACATGCAGGCCGATCGCATGCTGACCACCGAATGCAACGGCGAGCCGTTTATTCTCTGTTTCGACGGCTACCTGACGTGGCATTGGCAACACGACGGGCAAGTCCCCGTGTTCTCGGCGGTGTACGGCGGCGCGATCCAGATGTTCGGCCGCGCGTACGGCGGCGGCGACACCGCCGACCTCGCCATGCGCATGAAAGCAGGCCAGCAACTGGTCTTTGGCGAGCAGATCGGCTGGCTCGCGCCCTCGACCCTGCGCGCGCTGCCCAGCGCCGGTTTCTTCCGCGACGCCGTGCGCATGCGCCATGCACTGCGCCGCTACTTCCACGCGGGCGAAATGGCGCGCCCGCCGCGCTTGCTTGGCGACGTGTCCAGCGTCAAAGCAGACTGGAAGTGGTCCGGTGAATGGTGGGTTACCACCTCTGCCGTGCTTGTCGGCGCGTGGCGCCTGCCACGGGGGGAACGCACGGCGTTAATCTTCGCCAACGTCTCCGATGCCCCCGTCACCTTCGAATTCCAAATCAATCCCGAAGACTATGGCTTGACTCGACCCAACGTCATCGTGGAACCGGTCCGCCGCGAAGGGGCGGCTGTACTTGAACCCATATCGATTGCGACGCGGCAAACCCTCGCGCTCGCGGGTGCTTCCATCGCCGCGTGGGAGCTGTATTATTGAGCGGAGATTCTCTTGACCAAGGGTAATTCAGATAGTAAGCATGAACGTCAAGACATCTGCAGCGCTTTCTGGCGGGTTTCTTGCCATATCCAACATGCCGTGTTGACTGACTGCGTGGCCGCACTTTCTCCACGGAAACTGCGCTAGCGTGCCCGCTCGTTTGTGCGTGCTCTCGGTTTGCCGTCAGGCGCGACAGCGTAGCTTGTTTCGTCGCTCTGCTTGGGGCCGGACCGGTATACGAGGACGATGCTGCAATGACGAATACACGGTTATTGCCTCGTGTAGTCATGGCCGGATTGGCCGCGCTTGCGGTCGCTGCCAGCGTTTCCGGCGCGGACCCGCGCAACGTAGCCACGGGCTCGTTGATCTACGAACACGGTTACTGCGACCAGCCCTATGTTGTCGTGCTGGACGGCGGCGCCTGGCTGTGCGTGTTCACGACGAGCGGCGGCAAGGAAGGCTCGCAATCGCAATACATCGCCGCAACGCGCAGCACGGACCTTGGCAAGACATGGTCTGAACCTGTGCCCATCGAACCGCCGGGTGGGCCGGAAGCATCCTGGGCAATGCCGCTGCTGACGGGGTTCGGGCGCGTGTATGTGTTCTATTCATACAATGGCGACATGGTGCGCGCGCTGCCGGACGGGAAACCCGCGCGCGCGGATATGCTAGGCTGGTATTGCGCGAAGTATTCGGACGACGGCGGCGCGACGTGGTCCGGGCGGATCCGGCTGCCGATGCGGACGACGGCCTGCGATTTGACCAACGACTGGGCCGGGCAGGTGCAGGTTTTCTGGGGGATTGGCAAACCTGTCGTTCAGGGCGAGGCGGCAATCTTCGCTTTCACCAAGATCGGCAAATACATGCTTGACCATGGCGAGGGCTGGTTCTTCCGTTCCGACAACGTGCTGCGCGAGCGCGATGCGTCGAAGGTTGTCTGGGAGTTGCTGCCCGAGGGCGAAAACGGCGTGCGCGCGCCCGAGTTTGGCTCCATCCAGGAGGAACACAACATCGCGCCTATGGCGGACGGCGGCCTGTATTGCGTCTACCGCACCACGCTTGGGCATCCCGCGGAATCGTACAGCCGCGACGGGGGCCGGACGTGGAGCACGCCGGAATGCGTGCGCTACACGGACGGGCGGCCCATCAAACACCCGCGCGCATGCCCCCGGCTGTGGCGCACGGAAAACGGGAAATACCTGCTCTGGCACCACAACCACGGCGGCACGGGTTTCGAGGATCGCAATCCGGCGTGGGTCAGCGGTGGCACGGAAAAGGACGGGCGCATCCTCTGGTCGCAGCCGGAAATCCTGCTTTACGGCGATGACCTCTCCAATGCGGCGGGGCGGTTCAGTTATCCCGACCTCATCGAGCAAGATGGCCGCTGCTGGGTCACAACCACGCAAAAGACGCGTGCCAGCGTGCACGAAGTGGACCCCCGGCTGCTGGAAGGACTCTGGGGACAAGATACACGCGCGGAGGTAGCCAGAGAAGGGCTTGCGCTGGAGTTGGTGGCGCCGTTACCGCGGGAAGCACCGCGCGTTGTGCTCCCGAGCCTCGCCGAAGGCGGGTTCGCGGTCGAGTTTTCGGTTGCGTTCGAAGCGCTGGATGCAGGACAGGTCGTGCTCGATACACGGAACGAGAATGGGCGCGGTCTCGTCGTGAGCACGGATGAATTCAGCGCGGTGCAGCTTCTTCTGTCGGACGCGAACATGACAGCCGCATGGACCTGCGACCCGGGGCTCATGCAGGCCGGAAAACAGCATCACGTGATTGTCGTCGTGGACGGAGGGCCGAACATCATCTCGTTCGTCGTAGACGGTGTCTTGTGTGATGGCGGCGCGCGGCGCCAATTCGGCTGGTGGCGTTTCCCGCCGGATTTGCGTGACGCTAATGGGGGAGAGATGTGGCGCGTTGCGCCTCGGTTGCGGGGGCGGATGGGCTTGCTCAGGGTGTATACCCGCCATCTGCGCACCTCGGAGGCTATCTCGAATTACCGGGCTTGGCTCTCGGGGCACTCGTGAGCGCCTGCGAGCAACAGCGCGCCTGCGAGCACGACGGATTCCGCCAGCGCGCACGGAACAATCTCATAGCGGCCCCGGAATGGCCCGAAGACTCGCTTTGCGGTGTGCGCTCGTACTGGATTGAGCAGGACATCGCCCATCAGCGAAACGCCGCCGCCCATGGCGATGCGCTCGGGATGGAACAGCGTGATTACGTTGGACAAGGCGATGCCTACCGCGCCCGCGACCCGGTCCAGTTCCGCCAGTGCGTCCGGGTCGCCCAGCCGTGCGGCTTCCGCGAGCATGGCGCAGGTGATGGTTGAGGCGTCGTTGTTGCACAGGCGCATCAGTGGCCCGGCCGGCCTGTAGTCGCGGCGCGCGCGCAGCCGTTTCTCAATGCTCCACCCGCTGCACAGGTGTTCGAGCTTGTCCGCGGCGCCCGGCGTCGCGTTCGTCCAGTCGGGGACATACGTGTGCCCGATCTCATTCGCGCCGCGTCCCTGGCCATCGTGCAGGCGCCCGTCGACAATCAAGGCGCCGCCAATGCCGCTGCCGATGTTCATGTAGCAGAACTGGCGCGTGCCCCGGCCCGCGCCGGCACAATACTCCGCCCAGCCGGCCGCATTGGCATCATTGGCGACGATAGTGCGAAGACCGAACCGTTCCTCGAACCACGGGCGCAGCGCGAAGCCTTCCCATCCAGCGACCTGATGCGATACCAGGACCGTTCCCGTTGCGCTTTCGACCGGTCCGCCGAATCCGACGCCAATAGCCTTGGGACGGGCCCCGGTTGCGTCAAGGAGCGATTTCGTTTCGCGCTCGATCCATTCCAGGATGCGCGGGGCGCCGTGTTGCGGGTCGACGGAACCGCGTCTCGTCTCGACGATGCCGCCGTCCGGCCTGCCCAGGCAGACCTGCAACTTCGTGCCGCCGATTTCCACGGCGATTAGGGATGGTTCTTGCATGGGGGACATTGTTGACGTTCAGGAAGCTGGCATGCAAGCGGCGGCAAGCATCGCGCAACCTTCACGCCTGGATCGCACGCACGAAATCGTCCACGTCGAACACGAACCCGAACGCCAGGGCCACGCGCCACAATGCGACCTCCTTGCAGAGCTGAAACCGCGCCGTCTCCTTGTTCTCCACGGCGACCGTCGCCTGCCGCAGCGCGGAGCACATGACTCCGTAGCGCTGCATGTCGGCCATGCCGCCGGGCGACAGCAGGAGGCACCAGTTGATTGCGAAACCGCAGTAGACGAGGTGGTTGATGCCCCGTTCCTTGCACAAAGCGAACAATTGCGCGCCGTTTTCCGCGACCCCCTCGTCCTCTTTCGGACACGCCTCTTCGGGAAATCCCAAGCGCGCAAAACCGCGGTCCACGTCCGCCGCGTTATGCGCGCCCACGAAGACATGTTCGCTCCGGAACCGCGCCAGCTTGTCGCGGATCGGGTCGGAGGCGACAGAGGGACACTCGGGCGCGGGCGGTCCCGCGAGCGCCAACGCGTGCCTGTAACCAGGCAGTCCCTTATAGTAGTCGCCGCCGCCCACGACATGGAACAAGGGCAGGTCCGAGGCGCGCACCGCCGCCAGCAGGCCGGGGAAGATTTCCTTCATGATGGCGTTTGCCCTCGGGATATAGGGCACGCAGCGCCACCAGCCGGGGAATTCCTCGAACGAGCCCGCGTCCCAGGCGTGCATCACAACGACCGCGGTGTGTTCGCGCGAGAAATCGAGCTCCGTCTTTTTCCAGCCGCCGAATGTCTCTTCGGGCGTCTCCAATGCGAAATCCGCGTCGAAATGCTGGTAGTACCAGGCGGGTATTGCCAGAGGCGGCTTGTCAGCATCCGCGTCGGTGGTTGCGCCGGCGAGCGCGCGGACGCGGGGCGCGACGGCCGAAGCGGCGAACGCCGCCCCGGTGCGGCACATCATCGCACGGCGGCTTATGGTGGATTCCGAAGGTTTGTTCATGGTCCTGTGCTCCAGGGTTGGCCATGACCGGCCGCCGAACGGCGTGTCATTCGTCCGGGTTGTCCTCGTCGGCGGGACCCGCGTGGCGGAAGTTCAAATAGAGGCTCAAGACGACGTAGTAGAGGATGTATCCGAATGAGAGATAAAGCAACATGCTGAAGGAACGGCTGCGCGATGTCTCTTCGTAATGGAGGACGATCCAGCCAACGATGAAAATCCACACCCCCGACAACAGCCAGGTCAGGGGGCGGAGCGTGCGGGTCCTGCTTGGATACAGGTATTTGACAGGCACGAACACGCTCAACGCGAGCAGTAGCACCAGCGTGAAATTCAGCCAATCCGGCCATTCAAGCATGAACAGGTAGAACACCACGACGTTCCAGTAGGAGGGGAACCCGCGGAAGAAATGGTCGGCGGTCTTCGCGTCGGCCTGGCAGAATTGATACGCCGACGCCAGCGTGATCGCCGCGCCCGCAAAGATCGCGAAACGCCCCGGCACCACGGGCGCTTCGTAGAGGAAATACGCCGGCACAATCACGTAAGTGAAGTAGTCGACAATGTTGTCGAGCAACGCGCCGTCGAACCGGGGCAGAACCAGTTTCACCTTTACCGCGCGCGCGAGTGTTCCGTCGAGCGAATCCACGAGAATGGTTGCGCCCATCCAGAGCAGCGCCGCGCGCCATTCGTGGGCCGTAGTGGCGACGAGCGCCATCAGCCCTGCCACGGCGCCCAGCGCCGTGAACAGATGAACGCCCCATGCGGCGCACTTGCGCAGGGGGGAATAAGACACCTCGATGCTGATACCCGTACTCCTTCGCGGTTCTGACGATTGCGGCCGGTGCGTGATCATAGAGGCAGACCCGCATGGCTATCAAGGAGACGGTTTTCCCCCTGATTTTCCCGTGATGGCTCAATGCGGGGAAGCAAAATAAAGTTATCTATTACAGTGATGCAGAAGGTTGTCAGCGGGCGTGGAGGTCATGAGAAGCCGCGGAGCCGGGAACGGGCCGGATTGGCGATTGCGCAACGGATTGAGTAAGATCGCATGAGGGTTGAGCGGATTGGCTTGACTCAGGTCAACTTGGGCTGGGCGTTGCGCGCGGCACGGCATCTTGGGGCCCCGGAACGAACATTGGAGCAAGGGAAAAGACATGGGCTTTGTCTGCTGTTTGAGGCAGGCGCCAGCCGGGCAACGGTTTGGGCCCAGGCTGGGTCCCGCCCGGTTCTGGCGTGGCGGTCTCGTTCTCATGTTGCCAGTGCTCTGCATAGGCAACGCGCAGCCGGAGACCGCGCCGCTGATGCGCGGCACGTTGTGGTGGGTGGCGGACAGGCAGGAGTGCCCCTGGACGGAAGCGGATCTCCGCGCCGCGGTGGAGGCCCAGCGCGCCGTCGGGTTCCATCTGCTGTGGCTCTTGAATACGCCTGCGCTGCTGCAGGCCGCCGAAATGGCGGAGCGAACGGCGGCGCCGCGTGACGTGCTCGCATGGCTCTACCAGATTGCGGGCGATTCGGGCATGAAAGTAATTGTGGACCTGCCCCAGGGCGGCTGGTATGGCCGGACGAGCGCGGACGAGATGGTCGCGGGGATTCGCGCGCACGTACGGCGGTTTCACGCGCGCTACGGAGGCTACCCTTCGTTTCATGGCTGGTATCTGAATCACGAGATCAACCCGATTGACTCCAAGAATACGGAAGAGACGGCGTTCTGGAGGCGCGTCTGGCAGCAAGTGGTGCAGGAGTGTCACGCCAGGGCACCGGGCTCTATCGTCACCATTTCGCCCTTCTTCCTGCTCGATGCGTCGCGGCGGCGCGGGTTCGTCTACCAGACGCCCGACGAATACGCCGCGTGGTGGCGCCAGACGCTCCAGGAGACCGGCATTGACGTGCTGATGCTCCAGGATTCCGGCGAACATCTGGCCTTCTTCACGCTGGAACAGCGCGAGCCGTTCTGGGCCGCCGCCGCACGCGCATGCAAGGAGGCCGGAGCGGCGTTCTGGTTGAATATCGAGAGCGGCGAGGCGAATGTAAAGGATTGGGAGGAGTTTCTGCGGCAGGAGCAGGCCGGAACCGTGCCCTGGCGGTTCACGCCCATGCCCTGGCTTGCGGAGAAATTGCGCCTGGCGGCGAAGTATGCCGACAACCTCGTGAATTGGGGTTATTTCCCCTACATGAACCCGCTGCCGCGCTGCGGCAAGTCACAAGAGGCAGACCAGGACGCCGCCGCGGCCTACGCCGCTTACAAGGCCTATGTAGAGGGCGCCACGAAGAGGTGACTACGCCCCGGCGCAAGTCTGGTTTTGCGCCTGCCGCGGGTTGCGGCGCAACAGCAGCCATCCGGCCGCGCAGCTCACGACGAATACCGCCGCGTTCCCGTTGCCGCCGCCGGGGCCGTTGGCGTCCAGCGTGCCGCATGCCCCGCACGGGGGCTCATCGTCGTCACCGCCATTCGCCGGTTCCAGCCGCAGCGTGGCGGATGCGGTCGAGGTGCTGACACTTATGGTCTGCGACGCCGTCTTGAATCCTGCCTTCATCGCGGTCACCGTGTAGGCGCCATACTCCGGCACGACGGCCGCGATCACCCCGTCCGGGCCGGTGTCGCCAATCGTCTGGCTGTTGAACGTGACCGCGACATCTTCGAGCACAGCGCCCGAGCTCTTGTCGAGCGTCGTGATAAACAGAGAAGTGGGGATTATGCCGCCCGTGTCGACGGCGACCAACAGCAGATAGGACGTACCCGCGCCGTAGACGCCGGACGTCGCGTTGCGCACCCGCAGCAAGTATTGCTGGGAGGCACTGAAGGTCTGTTCGAAAACGACCTCGTCGCCCGGCTCCGGGCTCGTTACGCTGCGCACGGGGGTCGCCTTCCGGCCGGACTTGAAGTCTGACGCGCGGTACAATTCGACGATTGGCTGGCACTTGACCCCCGGCTGGAGAACGGCGATTGTGGCCGCGCCGCTCGCGGGCGACGTGAACCGGACCCAGTCCTCGTCACCCGACACGTGGAAATTGTGCCCTTGCACGTTATTGACCCGGATCCACTCGGCGTCCGTTGCGGCATTGTCGTCTTCCCAGGCGTCCTTCAGATTGATGCGATCGACAAAACCGATGCGCGGCGACGCGTACCACAGGCCGCCCGCCTTGACGAAGTACTGAACCTGAAAGAGGCCGCCCTCGTTGAAACCGTTGTAGGACGTCTGCCACCGGGCCGAC
>JAGMZX010000028.1:43091-47114 GCA_018005585.1 Candidatus Hydrogenedentota bacterium
ATTGATGCGATCGACAAAACCGATGCGCGGCGACGCGTACCACAGGCCGCCCGCCTTGACGAAGTACTGAACCTGAAAGAGGCCGCCCTCGTTGAAACCGTTGTAGGACGTCTGCCACCGGGCCGACGACGGGCTGTAGGTCAACGTTACCCAAGCGAGGCCCGTTACCGGCTGTTCGTCTCCTGCTTCCGTGCTCGGACGCTGGAAGTTTGGCGGCACGATCAGCGCGCCGGCCTCGTCCACCGGAAAACCCGACACCACGTCAGCGAGCCAGATCGTGGCGGAATTGCTTCCTGTCGATTGCGGCGGCGCGATCTCGCCGATGAAGACGCTGGGGCCCTGCAATTCGAAATCGCCGCCGGGCCGCACGCCGTCCGCGACAAACCCGTCCTCCGCTTCATTGGCGCTGCCGTTGCCGTTGTCGTCGATAAGCGAGACTTGCAGCGGGTTGATGGCTTCTATCGCGCTCTTGGACCGGTCAAAGGCCTCGCCGTACGTGGCGCCGTTGAAGAGGGCGGACCAGAAGTTCAGCGAGAAGCTGATCCACCGCGACTTGTCGAATATGGCTATGCCTTCCAGGGGCCCCATGCCCGAACTGGCGATGCCAATGCGGCGCGCGCCTTTGATGTTGTCCAGCATCGATCCGGCTTCGCAGGTGTCGATAACTACAGTGACCTGCGGGCCGAGCCCGCCCGACTGCAGCGTGTCCAACCACGCGTCGAGGGTGGCCGCCTCCAGGTATTCCGTCGCATTGACGCGGAACCGGTCGCGCTGCCCGTGGTCAATGAAATACACGAGCAGCTTCTCCGTATCCCGCGCCCACTGACTGATCGACTGCTGCAGGTTTGCCAGCGTCGGGGCTGCATACACGTCGCTCAGGCCGTCATTGGTGGCGTCGAACGTGCCGCTGGTGAAGAACCGAATGCTCGCGGGCGTGAACCCCTCGGCCCAGAGCACGTAGTAGGCATACCCCGCGAGACTACGAAACGTGGGGTAGAGGTCGTCGCCGGGGTCGCCGCCGACGACGAGGATCGCCTTGGCCGCAGCGGGCGTCAAGGGCGGGAACACGTCGATAAAGATGCGCACATTATCGCCCTCGCCCAAGTCCGTGCTTTCGATGATATCGACCGTGGGCGCGTACGATCCTGCCTGATACTGGCCGTTGCCGGGGATGATGCCGCCGCTGCCGTTCAGAATGAAGGCGTAGTCCGGATATTGCCCGTTCCACGTAAGGGTCCAGGCCTGGTTCGCCACCGAACGCCGGCGCCAGTAGTTGAGGCCCGTGTCCCCCGAGTTGCGATAGAACCGCATGTAGTGCTCGATCGCGTTGTGCACGCGCGGGTGGTGGTGATGACCGATAAACATGTCGTCGTCGCCGTCGGCGTCGATATCCACGAAGGCGGGCATGCGCGCGTACATGGGGTCGGTCTGCTGGATGGCGCTGATTTCGCCGCCATACGTGAACTCCATGTACGGCCAGTCTTCCAGCGGGCCGTTGCGGTAGTAATACGTGTTGGTTTGTTCATAGTCGAAGTAATTCGCCGTGGTTACTGCAAGGTCGGGCCTCCCGTCCTGATTCAAATCGCAGACCGCAAGGTTCTCGATGAAGTCCACGTCCAGTGGCCCGCCCGCGGGGTCCGGCAAGAGCCCGTGCATCTCGAATGTCATGTCGTAAAACGGGTCGTACATGACGAAGTTGCCGTATTTGTGCTTGCCGCTGGGCTCGTCGCCCGTTTGTGCATAGTAGTTAACGAACACTTCCGTCATGTGGTCATCGAATCCGTCAAAATCGGCCGCGGCGATGCCCATGGGCAGGATGTCCGCGTCGTTCGGTTCGAGAATGTGGCCGAAATCGCCGTCGAGCAGCGTGAACGAAGGCAGTCCGTCCGGGGTCGTTGGCGGCTCAGCGGCGTACAGAGAAACACGGCTGTCCTGCCCCTGCACCAGCAACTCCATCGAGCCGTCCGCGTCATAATCGGCGAACGTGAACATATCTTGCCGCCCGTTGTTCGACGCGTCGCCCTGGCCGAGGAGCACCTCTTCGATCACGCGGTATTCGCCCCAGATAGGTGCGTAGGGCGTGCCAACGTTGGGGAACAGGAGCAGCGCGGGGGTCGGGCTTGAGGTATTGATGCCGATCCGGAACATGTCGTGGTCGCCGTCGCCGTCATAGTCCCAGAATGCGGAGATACCCTGGCCGACGGGGTATGCAATGGGCCGTTCCTGGACAATCCGGTAGGCCAAGTCCGCGTAGAAATAGCGGTAGGTCTTCAGCAAATAGTTCACCGAAAGGTAGATGTCGTCCAGCCATTCCTCCCCTGGGCTGGCCCATTTGGGGTTGCGCCGCAACGCGAAGGAACTCTCCGATAGCGTGAGGTCGTCTACCACGCGGTGGTCGTACAGCGGCTCGCCGCCGTTCCCGAGCTGGGAGTCCCACACCGGGTTGGTTGCCGTGCCGATGTTCTTTATCCACATCAACCCCTTCTCGCGGTCATAGAACATGACGTCCAGAACGTCGTCGAAGTTCCAATAGGCAAGCTCGAAGTCGCCCAGCCCATAGGTGTAGCTCGTCTTTTCGAAACCCGTTAGCGGACGCTCATAAACGGGGAGTGCGGCGCCGGTTTCCTCCGCTTCCTTCACGACGGAACGGGGAATACGGTCCGGCAACAGATTGCTCAATGCCACGATTTCGACGGGAGCCGCCCACGACGGCGATGCGGGCGACCCGGTGTTGTTCTGCATGAAAACGCGGTGATTTCGAGAGGGTTCCGACAGAAAGGCCTCGCATACGAACAATTCCTGAAGCCCATCCGCGTTGATGTCCGCCAGTTTTACCCACAAAGCAGCGAGTCTGTCTTCCTGCGGACTTGTGTAGACGGTTCCCTGATAGCTGTAGCTCGGGTTGCTGTCCGGCCCGTCATTGCGGAACCAGGCCACCAGCGTCCGGAGCGAGGGCTGGCGGCGGTAGAGTTCCGCCACCATGTCGGGCCGTTTATCCCCGTTCACGTCCTCGAAATCATAGGTGAAACCCCAATCCGTATTCGCCGGAAACCCGGTGACGGCCAGGTCTTTGCTGCCGCCGGGATAGAACGTGCCGACGGAGCCGAGATTCCGCATCACCTGCGGGTTGCCGACCGTGTTTGGAAACACGAAATCGGTATCGCCGTCCAGGTCTATGTCTACTGCGGTCAGGCCGACGGTCCGTGACCACGGCCCGTAAACATAGCCTTCGCCCTTGTGTGTCTGGCCCCAGATTTCATGAGAGAACTTCAAGGAAGCGGCTTTTGGCGGACCCGCTGCCCGCGCCGGGGCACCCGGTTTGGGCGGAAGCGGCTCCACCGCACCGGCCCAGCCGCAGACGCAACCCATGAACACCACTAACGATAGGATAAGCCTCAGCATACCTCATCACTCCCTACAAGAACTCCCATCCCTCCGCCGTAGCGGCGGTAAAAACACGGGTAATGCTTCGCGGAGCGTACAACTGCCTCTTCAGTCGATGATTATACCACAGGCGAAGGGCGAAGTTGCGGCACGGGCGCCCCGCCCGTGCAGGAAGAACTCAGGTCGCTTGCTGCCGTTTCCCTTCGGGCAGCTTGCAGCCGGGCGACCTTCTTGTCGCAGAGCATGCTCCGCGAAGAACCAAGCGCAAGCTCGCTTGCCACACGGGACCGTATTCCCGAAATGGAGTACTTGGGCTGCAGGTTCCCGGGCATGTGCCAGCCGAGGACGTGCCAGCCAAGTTGAAACCGCCCCACCCGTTGGCTAAGCTCCCTGTGGTGCGTTCTTGCCCGTGCTGGCGGGGCCAGACGGGGACTTGAGACCGGGGACGGGGGCGCAGAAGTCCAATCCGGCATGTCGCGGTGTCGCGAAGGTAGCCGGGGCGCGCGGGCCGAATGAGAGGATGGCGGCAGTTGTTCGCCTCACAAAGCCAAGACGTGCGGACAAGCCCTCGGCGGCGAATCGGGGTGTGTGACGTGCTGCGCGCTTCCTCCCGGCGCGCAAGCCTGCTTCTGGAGGGCG
>JAGMZX010000029.1 GCA_018005585.1 Candidatus Hydrogenedentota bacterium
CCCATGATTTGCTCCTTCCTATGCTCTAGCATATTTACTAGAGCATAGTCTATGAGAAAACTCCGGAAAAAGCAAGAGAAAAAAGAAAAGACCGCGCCAAAATCTAGTCAAGGGCCAAACACCAGCGTGACGCCGCTGGTGCGGCGTCACATCATTTTGGGGTTTTGAATTCCTGCGCGTGGGCGCGGGAATGGCCGGTTAGCTTGACCTGCCGGGTTCCCGCTTTCGCGGGAAAGACGATGGGGGCAGTGGCACGGGCGTCCCGCCCGTGCGGGTCAATGACAGGGGTTTAGGAGCATGGGCAAGATGCCCATGCCACGGTGGCACGGGCGTTCCGCCCGTGCGGCCTTGGGATGCGCAAGGTCTTGTCCGTCGAACGTTATGCGAAGGCGGATGCGTGCGTTTTTGGAAAGTGGCGGCAATCCGCCGCACGCATGAAATGCGGCAATACGTTAGTGAGCCTGGAAAACACCCCGCGTAGGGGCGGATTTCAAACCCGCCCGTACCAGACCCGCCCGTACCAGACCCGCCCGTACCAGACCCGTCACGGGGGCGGGTTTCAAACCCGCCCCTACCATTTTATCAGGGGGAGGGCTTCAGCGGTCCCGGGTTCCGGATTCGGGTCTTGGCTTATGTCCAGACTCGTTTTCGCGCGCAAGCGGTATCGCACGCCGGCGACGGGTTTCAAGGTCCGGACTGCGGATTACGGCCGCCACGTCTTCTTTCGGGGTTGCACCCGGAACAAATCCGGAACAAGAGACTGCCGCCGACACGTCTTTTTCAGTCCCCGCCGTATTCCCGGCTTGAGGGCTCAGTCTTGCGGAATCCCCAATGTTTACGCCGTCTTGTCCCCCGGAATGTCGCGGCTGCGGCGGGCGTATAATTGGTGGGCGATACTGGGCTCGAACCAGTGACCTCCGCCGTGTGAAGACGGCGCTCTAACCAGCTGAGCTAATCGCCCACAGGCTCGCCGTTATGCTAGCATAGGCCCTGCTCGAGGTTCAATCCGTCTGGAATCGTGTGGAATCGTCCTGTCTGGAATCGTCCTGTCTGGAGTCGTCCTGTCTGGAGTCGGCCTGTCTGGAGTCGGCCTGTCTGGAGTCGGCCTGTCTGGAATCGTCCTGTCTGGAATCGTCCTGTCTGGAATCGTCCGTCCGGAGTCGGCCTGTCTGGAATCGTCCGTCCGGAGTCGGCCTGTCTTTCACGGGTTTGTGTTGCCTGGCGGACATGTGGCAGGATTTTTGTTCGCATATCGTCCTGGGTGCCGCCGGGAAATATCGCAATCAGGAAGGGGAATTGACATGCCGGAGCGGGATTCGAAAGCGCAGGGCCATTTTACGTGGCGGTTTATGAAGGAAGTGTTTCGCACGACAAAGACCACGGGCGCGGTGGGGCCGAGCAGCATGGCGCTGGCGGAGGAGGTCACGGAACGCGCGCAATTGCAGCGCGCTGACGTTATCGTCGAGTTCGGGTCGGGTACGGGCGTCTTTACGGAGGTGATCGAGCGTAAGAAGAAGCCGGGCGCCTATTTCCTGGCGCTGGACGTGAATCCCGAGTTCGTAACGGCAACGCGGGAGCGGTGTCCGCAGGTGCATGTGGTGGAGGGGAGCGCGGAAGACACGGCGAAGTTCCTGCGGGAAGCCGGTTACGATCATTGTGATGTGATTGTCTCCGGGTTGCCTTGGACGCTGTTTCCGGAAGAATTGCAGGACCGGATTCTGGGCGCCGCGCATGATGTGCTGGGGCCGGGCGGGCGTTTCGTGACGTTCGCATACACGTTGAGCCCGCTGTTTCATTCGGGCAAGCGTTTTTTCAAGGGCAAGCTGCCCGCAAAGTTCCCGCGCGTGACCCGTTCGGGCGCGATCTGGAAGAATTTCCCGCCGGCGCACGTGTATATTGCCGACAAGGACTGATTCTAGAGCAGCGTTCAGCGCTCGTGGCGCTCCTTTGGCGCGGGCACGTGGGAATTCGTAATGTCCAAGAAATCCGCATTGATGGTCTGGGGCGGCTGGTTGGGGCACCAGCCGAGAGAGTGCGTCGCACTTTTCGCGGCGGAACTCGAGCGCGAGGGTTTCGAGGTTACGGTTTCGGATTCGCTGGCATCGTTTGAAGATAACGCCGAACTTGCAAGCTACAGCCTTATCGTGCCGTGCTGGACCATGGGCGAGTTGTCGGGTGCTCAGGAGAAGGGCTTGCTTGATGCGGTCCGGGCGGGAACGGGGCTCGCGGGCTGGCACGGAGGGATGTGCGACGCGTTCCGCAACAGTCCTGCGTATCAGTTCATGACGGGCGGGCAATGGGTGGAGCATCCGGGCGGTATCGTCGAGTACACGGTGAATATCGTACGGAGAGACGACCCGGTAGTGGCCGGGCTGGACGACTTTCGGATGCGTTCGGAACTGTATTACATGCACGTTGACCCTTCGAACGAGGTGTTGGCTTCGGTCACGGTGGATGGGGCGGTGTACCCGTGGATCGCCGGTTGCGTCATGCCCGCGGTCTGGAAGCGGGCCTACGGAAGGGGCCGGGTCTTTTATTCGGCGTTGGGTCACCAGGTTTCGGATTTCGACGTGCCGGAGTGCTTCGCGGTCATGAAGCGCGGCATGTTGTGGGCGAACCGCTCAGCGGAGACGGAGCAGACATCATGAAACGTGTAAGGGCCGGCATTATCGGTTGCGGCAATATCTCGGACATTTACTTCAAGGCCGGAAAACGGTTCGACAATCTCGAGATCGCGGCGTGCGCGGACCTGGTCAAGGAGCGCGCCGAGGCCAAAGCGAAGCAGCATGGCGTTCCGAAGGCGGTCCCGGTCAAGCAGCTTCTGGCGGACCCTTCGATTGAGGTCGTAGTCAATCTGACCGTACCCAAGGCGCATGCCGAGGTGGCGATGGCCGCACTGGAGGCGGGGAAACACGTATACACGGAGAAGCCGCTGGGATTGACGCGCGAAGAAGGCGGGGCGATACTGGCGCTCGCGGAGAAGAAAGGACTGCTCGTTGGTTGCGCGCCGGACACGTTTCTCGGCGCGGGCGGGCAGACGGCGCGGAAGGCGCTGGACGACGGCTGGATCGGCGCGCCGGTCGCGGCGACGGCGTTCATGCAATGTCACGGGCACGAGTCGTGGCATCCCGATCCGGAGTTCTACTACGAGTTGGGCGGCGGCCCGATGTTCGACATGGGTCCGTATTATTTAACGATGTTGGTACACCTATTCGGCCCCGTGAAACGCGTGGCGGGCTCGGCGCGCGTCACGTTTCCCGAGCGGGTCATTACCAGCGAGAAGAAATACGGCAAGCGCGTTTCCGTCGAGACGCCGACGCATGTCGCGGGAACGATCGAGTTCGCGTGCGGGGCCATTGCCGCCATGGTAACCAGTTTCGATGTCTGGCGCGCGACTCCGCCGCCGCTGGAGGTCCACGGCACCGAAGGTTCGATGCAGGTCCCGGACCCAAACTGTTTCGGCGGCGCGGTTCAGGTGTTCCGGCCCGGCGCGGATGACTGGAAGGAACTGCCGCATTCGCACATCTATGCCGACAACTCTCGGGGCCTGGGTGTGGCGGACATGGCCGCGGCCATTCGCACGGGCCGTCCGCACCGCGCGAGCGGCGCGTTGGCCTTCCACGTATTGGATGTCATGCAGGCGTTTCTTGATTCCTCTCAGAAGGGGCGCCACGTTGCGGTTCGCAGCACCTGTGCGCGCCCGGCGGCGTTGCCGCTGGGGTTGCGCCCTGGCGCGGTGGACTGACCTCGCCGAAGCGGCCGTCCGGCTGCTATACTTCCTCGAGAAACCGGCGGGGAACAGGCCATGCAGGCAGAAGACAGAATCATCCATTTTTCGGCCGAATTGATTCATGCGCCGAAGCCTCAAAAGAAGGACGTGCTGCAGGGGTTGTATTACGAACTCACTCGGACGAAGGCCGCCTATGACAGCACGGATTTCACGGTGCCGGGCCAGGCGCGGTTTTATTCCAGGCGTGATTCTAGGTCGCAGTCGATATGTTTGTTCCTGCCGGACCGCGTGCTTCTTGTGGAGGAATGGGCGGATATTCCGCTGAGCGGTTTTCTGGACAGAGTGCATGAAGTGGCCGAACGCACGCTTGCCGTGCGCGGGATCGAAAGGTATCTGGCCCATGCGTGCACTATCCGGTCTACCTTCGCGCTGACTCACTTTGACGACGCGCGCGTGTTTCTTCTCGATCATGTCTGTGGCCAGGAGGGGTTGATCGGCCCGCATTTTCAACGCCCGATTGCCGTGGGCGGGCTGCGGTTCGTGCTGCCGGAAACCCACGAGCACGACGGCATGTTGACCATACTCATCGAGTCGTGGCGACACAGCCGCAACGAAGTCTTTGTGGAGGTAAAGGGCGTATTCGGCCGCAAGGCGGTGGGGGTGGGCGAAACGCAGACCATATTGAATAGTATCCGCTCGGTTCGGACATTCATCGCGACGAATGTGTACCCCTACTTGAACCAGCACGACGTGCCGAAAGAAGCGGAGAATGAGTGAGGCGGCCATTCACCTCTGGCCGGGCCGTCCGCAGGCGCGGATATCCCCGAATCTATATGGTCATTTCGCGGAACATCTGGGCCGGTGTGTTTACGAGGGGATTTGGGTCGGTCCTTCTTCACGCGTGCCGCACGTGGACGGCGCGCGCCTGGACGTCATCGCGGCGCTCAAACAGTTGCGCGCGCCGGTGCTGCGCTGGCCGGGCGGCTGTTTCGCCAACAACTACCACTGGCGGCAGGGCGTCGGGCCTGCCGAAAAGCGGCCAGAGACCGTGAATCTCTGGTGGCGGCAGACGGAGCCGAATGCGTTCGGCACGGATGAATTCATGCGGTTCTGCCGGGCCGCGGGTGCGGAGCCGTACCTCTGCTGCAACGTCGGGACGGGCTCGCCGCGCGAGGCGCTCGAGTGGCTGGAGTACTGCAATTTTGGAGGCGACTCATCGCTTGCGCGCTTGCGCGGGGGGCGGGGTGCCGCTCCGTACTCCGTCCGTTATTGGGGCATCGGTAATGAGGCGTGGGGTTGCGGCGGCCGGTTTTCCAGCGCCGATTATGCAAAGGAATACGTGCGTTTTGCCGGTCACATGCGCGCATCCGACCCCGCTATCGAACTCGTCGCCTGCGGCGCGTCATTCGGCAACCGCGAGAATGAGGCGCTGAACGCGTGGAATCACGACTTCTGCCAGGATATGCGCCATGCCGACCTGATCGACCATTTGTCCATCCACCGGTATTTCTCGCGAGGCGGCGGAGTGTTGTTTTCCGACGCGGAATATCGGGGTGTGTTTGCCGACTTGCTCACGCTCGAACGCGACTTGACGCTCACGGAGGCGGTGCTTCGCTATTTCTACCCCGGCAAGCACGTAGGGATCGCGGTTGACGAGTGGGGGATGCGGCACCCGGAAGCGACGGTCGAGAACGGCCTGGAGCAGGCCTGCACACTGCGTGATGCGGTCGTGGCGGGGGCCGTATTGAACCTGCTCAACCGCTGGGCGCATCGGGTGACCATGGCGAATATCGCGCAGATGGTCAACGTGCTGCATTGCCTCGCCGTGACCCGGGACGCGAGCCTGTACCTGACGCCTACCTACCACGTTTTTGACATGACGCGGCGACATATGGGCGCGAGTCTCGTCACGCATGACGTCGATGCGCCGTCCTATGATGCGCATCCCGTGGGATTCGGCAATGCGCGCAGCGTATCCGCCTTGAGCGTAAGCGCCTCCGTTTCGGGAAAGCGAGTACACCTGAGCGTCGCCAATCAGACGCCGGACCGGGATGTCGAGACGGCTATCGCGGTCCACGAGGCCAGACTGGCCGGTGTTGCGGTTCGGATGCTGCACGCCGGGGACCCGCGCGCGGTCAATACGTTCGATAATCCGAAACAAGTCGTTCCCCGCAGGGTCAAAGTCGAGCCCGTCAAGCAGGAACTGGTCTTCGCGTTCCCGCGCCATTCCTTCACGGTCTTTTCCTTGACGTTGGAGTAGCTCAAAGAGGGCCTATGAGCGCCAGCCCCGCCATTTCCGTGCTGTTGCCTTTCCATAACGCTGAATCTACGCTCGACGCGGCGTTGCGTTCGATCATCGCGCAGACCTGGCGCGAACTTGAGGTGATCGCATTCGACGACGGTTCGGAAGACGGATCCGCGGCGGTGGCCGCGCGCACGGCCTCGGCAGACGCGCGCATCCGCCTGTTTCGCTCGCCTCATATCGGGATTGTCGCGGCGCTCCAGGCGAGCAGCGTCGTGGCGCGCGGCGCATTTCTCGCGCGTATGGACGCCGACGATGTGTCTCATCCACGGCGCTTCGAACTGCAAATGGCGCTGATGCGGGCCCAGCCGTCGCTGGCGGTGTGCGGTACGCGCGTGCGCATCGTGGGCGCCACGGTTGGCCCGGGCCGCCGCCGGTACGAGCGATGGATAAACCGGCTGACTTCGCCGGAAGAACTGGCGCGCGAGCTTTTTGTCGAATGCCCGATTGCGCATCCAACCTTTCTGATGCGTTGCGCGGCTTTCGAAGCCGTTGGCGGGTATGAGGATCACGGCTGGCCCGAGGATTACGACCTGCTCATGCGCTTTTTCTTGGCGGGCTTAGGAATGGGCAAGACGCCGGAGGTGTTGTTCGAATGGCGCGAACGGCCGGGACGCCTGTCCATGACGGACAAGCGCTATTCGGCCGCCTCGTTTCGTGCGCTGAAACGGCGTTATCTTTTTCAGACGTGTCTGAGCGAGGGCCGTGCTTTCTGGCAGTGGGGCGCGGGCGAAGTCGGCAAACGCTGGCTGCGCGAATGGCAGGACAGGCGCCCGGAAGCGGTCATAGATGTTCACCCGCGGAAAATCGGGCGCAATATTCATGGTTTCCGGGTCATGGCCCCGGAGCAGTTACCCTGCGCCGGTGAGGCTTTCGTAGTGGCGGCGGTGGGTGCGCGGGGTGCACGCGATGAAATTCGCCTGCAATTGGCGGGGCGCGGCTACGTGGAGTTACGGGATTTCATCTTTGTGGCCTGACGCGTGGCGACGCCGAGTAATGCGCAAGTACGCGCGGGGGATAGGAGATGCGAAGGAAGAGGGCCTGCGTCACGATCGTGGGGATTATGCGGCCCTTTTTCCCCAGTAGTCCTCCTGGCGAAGGAAGACAGGATATTGCGGCATGATGCCGCCGTTGTTTATACTGACCGCCTGTGCAAATCTCCGGGATTCGGGTAGTAAGGGGCGCGGGTGAACACGGTTTGGGACGGGCTTCCGAGTAGCGTGTAGTTCGTTGGCGCTCAGGAACAACAAAGGCCGCATGGCGCGGACTGCGGAGAGAATTATGTCCACGGCCAAGCTGATTCTGGACGGGAAGGAGTATGAATTCCCGGTTATCGAAGGCACGGAGAACGAGCGCGCCATCGACATAGCGAAGCTGCGCAGTGATACCGGGTACATCACGCACGACCCGAGTTATGGGAACACGGGCTCCTGCAAGAGTTCGATTACCTATATTGACGGAGAGCGGGGTATCCTCCGGTATCGGGGCTATCCGGTCGAGGACCTGGCGGGGAAGGTGCGTTATTCGACAGTGGCGTATCTGTTGATCCACGGCGAATTGCCCACGCGCGAACAGGCCATCGAGTGGCGCCGCCTGCTGACGCAGAACAGCTTGATTCATGAAAGCATGATCAATTTCTTCGATCATTTTCCGGTTACGGCGCACCCCATGAATATCCTGGCGTCGATGATTTCCGCCATGTCCTCGTTCTATCCCTACGACGCTGAGGACGAACAGCACGTATACCGGAATGTCGTGCGCCTGATTGGCCAAGTGAAAACGATAGCCGCGTTCGCCTTTCGAAAGTCGCGCGGCGAACCGGTGGTCTATCCGCGCATGGGTTACAGCTATCCGGCGAACTTCCTGCGCATGATGTTCGCCAGCCCCGCGGAAGATTACCGCGTCCCGAAGGTGCTCGAAGAGGCGTTGCGCGTCTTGCTCATTGTGCACGCCGATCACGAGCAGAACTGCAGTACCTCAACAGTGCGGATGGTCGGCAGCAGTCTCGCCAATATATACGCGGCGGTTTCGTCCGGAATCAACGCATTGTGGGGACGTCTGCACGGCGGCGCCAATCAGGCCGTAATCGAGATGCTTCAGAAGATCCAGGCGGACGAAGGGGGCTACAAGAAGTACATCGAGATGGCGAAAGACAAGAATTCCACCTTCCGTCTGATGGGGTTCGGGCACCGCGTCTACAAGAACTTCGATCCGCGCGCGATCATCCTGAAGAAAGCGTGCGACGACGTCTTGAACACGCTGGGTATTTCCGACCCGTTACTCGACGTTGCCAAGCATCTGGAAGATGCCGCCTTGCACGACGATTTCTTCATCGAGCGCAAGCTGTATCCCAACGTCGATTTTTACAGCGGTATTCTCTATCGCGCGATCGGCATTCCAACGGATATGTTCACGGTCATGTTTGCCATGGGACGCACGCCGGGCTGGATTGCGCACTGGCTGGAAATGCGGAATGACCCCGAGACGCGCATCCACCGCCCACGGCAGATCTACGTGGGCCTGACGGAACGCCGCTACACGCAGCGCCGCCAGATCGACTAGACGTCAGGACCTCGCGAGACAGGCGTCGGGCCGCCCGGAAGATAATCAGATTCGCGTGTCGCATCGCTTCGTTTCCGCTGTGCACTGTGGGTCTGACCGGGGCCCCGCGCTCACAATGGATGCGGCCATTCGAAATCCTCGGCGGGAGGTTCGGCGATGGGGGTCTGCGAAGGGGCGGCCGCGAGTTTGTGCCGTGCTCGCAAGGCGCGGCGCTTGCGCAGCAGGCGCTGGATGCGTTCGTGCTTGGCGTCGGTCAGAGGCATGAACAGGAAGGCGATGGCCGCGAGGATGAAGCACACGCCCACCACGGGCCCGTAGAGAATGGCAAGCCCGCGCGCCGTCTCGGGCGTCTGCTCAAACTGTCCCTCCTGGAGTCCGATGGTGCGCAGCAGGATGCCCGTGCTCGCCAGCGCGGACGCGCGCGCGAACTTCGTCATCATGGTCCAACAGCCGAAATACAAGCCCTCGCGCTGCACGCCGGTCTTCAGTTCGTCGTAGTCCACAATGTCCGCCACGAGCGACTCGAAGATGATGATCGAACCGACGAGAAACCCGCCAAGCACGGAGCCGAGGAGCATCGGCGGGAGCACCTGCCCGGGCGGCAGCAGGGGATAAATGACGACCGTCGTGAGGCCGAGCCCGAGCGCGCCCCAAAAGGCGGGCATCTTCTTGCCGTAACGGCGCGAAATCACGACCCATGCCCCAATGGAAAAACAGATGACCACCGTAAAAAGGCCGAGAATATTGATATGGATCTCCCGCTCGCTCAGGCCGAGCCGGACCTGGTAGTAGTAGATCGCGGTGGACGTGTTGATCGTTCGCCCGATGTAGGCGAGAACGTACGTGATGAGCAGGGGCAGGAACGCCCTATTCGTGGCGACCGAGCGCAAACCGCGGAGAAACCCCCGCAATTCAGCCGCGGCCGAGCCGCGTGGGGTCCGGCGGAGTCTGTCGCGCGGGTGAATGGGCCGGTCTATCTTGCGCACGCTGAGAAACGTAATCAGGCCCGTGGCCAACATGGCGATGCCGACCCAGCGGCTTGCGAGCGTACGCGAAACGCCGAGTCGTTCCTCGAAGTAGATGACGAGCAGGCCAGGCAGCAGCACGGCGACCATGAAGCCGAGCGTGCGGAAGAGCAAGCGCCAGCCGAAGAGTTCAGTGCGTTCATTGCGGTCGAACGAGACTTCGCCAGCGAGCGCGGCATGCGGCACGGCGACAATGGTCATCGACGTGTTGACGAACATGTACGCGGCCAGCAGGTACAGGAATTTGCCCGTCTGCGTGTCAATGTCGGGCCGCGAAAAGATTACGACGACACCAAGAGCCAACAGGATCGAACCCAGCAGTATGTACGGGCGGCGCTTGCCCAGGCGGGTCTGAGTGCGATCGGAGATGCCGCCCATGACCGGGTCCAGGACGGCGTCCCAGAGCATGGGCAGTGCCAGCGCAAACCCGGCGAGTTCCGCGCGCAGGCCGATCACTTTCGTGTAGAACTCAAGGAGATAAAAGACCAGCATGACCTCCGCCGCGGACATGCCCAGTTCGACCGCGCCGTAACCGGTCTTGGTGCGCAGCGACAAGCGGCGCTTGTGCGGTTTCATCGCGCACCCGGCTTCGGGAACCAGGGAAAGAACGCGCTTGTGGTTCGCTGGTACGCCCGATAGTTGTCGCCGCGCGATGCCAGAGCCTGTCGCTCGGTGTAGGGGATGCCCGTCACGCGAAACAGGAACAGGAACATGAGGACCGGTCCGAGCAGCGATACCGCGGCCCGCCAAGTGCCGAGACTGAGCAGGACATATGCCCACCAATGCAGCCACTCGAAGAAGTAGTTCGGGTGGCGGGAATAGCGCCAGAGCCCGCTGTTGCAGACTTGGCCGCGGTTGGCGGGATTCGCGCGCCACGCGGCCAATTGCCGGTCCGCGATGGACTCCCCGAGTATCGCGCCAAGGCCGGCCGCCATGCCCAGATAATGCCATGGCAGCAGATGCGGGCCGGGCTGCAGGGCCACGATTAACTGCGGAATGGAGAAAGCAGTGATGAGCGCGGCCTGCGCCAGGAAGAAAATCAGAAAATTCCGTTGGGCGTTGACGCCCCAGCGCGCGCGCAGCACGGTGTAACGTCCGTCCTCAGCGCCGTGCAGTACACGATTCACCAGGAGATACCCCGCGAGCCGAAGGCTCCAAGACCCTCCCACCACCGCGAGGGCCACGCGAAAAGGGACACTTCCAGGAGCCGCGGCAGCGTACCAGAGGGCCGTTGCGCCGACGCCTGCGGCCCAGCCGAAGTCGACGATATTCGCATTTTCCCGTGCGCGCTGCACCAGGTACAATGCGGCCATGAGCATTACGGCGCCCGCCGCCGCAACGGTAATCAGCGTAATCGAAGTCAATTACCGGCAATTCCCATCCGTGCGGCAGCGTTTCCCCAAGCGCGGCCGCATCATAAGTGCCGACAAGGCGCGCCGATTGCCTGCTATCCACCCATAAGCGACCGGCATCAATCGGCAAAGACCGGGGATGCGCCACGCCGGAACCGTCCAGCACCAGCCGCGCATTAGGCGCAGCAAGTGCGGCAGCGCATCGGCCCCAGCATACACGGTGCCGTCGGGCAGGACAAGATGGACTGCCTGAAGGCAGGCTTCGGGTGCGACTTGCGGCGCGCGGCGTGCGCGCTCTTCGGACTGGCAGGGAAGAAACTCTACGGCGCCGGGAGGCAGGCGGCGCGCCAGCCAGTCCCGGGCGGCCAAGCACAGCGGACACTCACCGTCATATATGAGGATAGCACCATCCATTTCCGATTTCGCCAGCGTTTTCAGCACCTGCAAGAACCACCATGCCTGAAGCGGCCCGTAGCCGCACCGGAACACAAGCATCTCAACGTTTGGGAGATGCCTGATGTTTGCTCTTGCGCACGTTGCGCGCAAGATTCAGTTTCGCTTGGATGGCCATGCGTTGCCGCGCGCGCCCAGGCTCTATGTCTGTAGTGGAGACTTGACGTTTTGCCTCCACGACCTCATGCACCGTGGGCACCGCTTCGCCGCCACGCATCTTTTCCCGCAAGCCGCGCATGTTTTCCGCGCACTCCCGGTCCAGTTCCGTCAGGCATTTTTCGCAGAGACGCTTGGTCACGCTGATGGCGGGCGCACCGCAGCGGCCGCAGGGGACGGAATCGCTTACGGCGGAGTTGGCGAGCCGGCCCGCGTCAATCATGCGCAAGACGCAGGACTTTTCAACCTCTGCCGCGCTGGCGACCTGCTCAACGGACAGACCCGGGGTCTCATTCAGAACGCCGCGGATGCGGTCGTAGTCGGCTTCTTCTTTCGGCATGCACGCAACGCAAATAGGCGTCTGCACCCGATTGAAAAGACGTCCACATCTCTTGCACTTATCAAGGGACATCTCGTGTTCCTCTGCTATTCGCCCTTACTATACCACGATGCGGCAAATTCGGGCGCTGGTGCTCGGGACATCAAGCACCCGGGGCGTTCCCGCGCAGTTCTTGTCCCGCCCGTGGCCGGAGCGGGCAAGCGCCCCCCGGCGCTGCTCAGTACTTCCGCGCGTGAGCGAGGACTTTTTTCAGGGCGGCTACGATGTCGCGCAGGTCTTCTTCCGTCAGTTGGGGGTGGAGCGGGAGCGAGAGTATTTCATGCGACACTTGCGTTGCATTGGGATAGTCCTCCGGCTTCATGCCCAGTGCTTCGCGATAGTACTGGTGCAGGTGCAGCCCGTGGAAGTGAACGCCCGTGCCGATGTTCTCCCGCCGCAGCGCGTACGCAATCTCGTTCCGTGTCTTCGCAAGCTTGTCCAGGCGCAAGCGGATGATGAAGAGGTGCCAGGCATGCTCGACGCCGGGGCCGGCGCCCGGCAGCACGATTTCCTCGACATCCTTCAATACTTCTCGATACATCATGGCAATACGGATGCGCGCCGCCTTGAATGCCGGGAACTTCTTGACCTGCTCCAGGCCCATCGCGGCACCGACGTTGTTCAAGACATACTTATAGCCAGGCACTATGACTTCGGGCGGCGCCGCGGCGGCGCTGCGGGAATAGCGGTCCCAGGCGGTGGCCGACATGCCGTTAGCCGCGAGCAGGCGCAAGGTCTTCTCCAACTTCTCGTCCTGCGTCGTAATCATCCCGCCTTCCATGGTGGTGATGTTCTTGATGGCGTAGAAACTGAAACAAGCCAAGTTGTCGAATGCGCCGATGGGCCGGCCCTGGTAGGCCGCGCCCAAAGCATGCGCGGCGTCTTCAATTACCGGCAGACCGTGCCGGGCCGCGATGGCGCGTATTGCTTCCATATCGCAGGGATGGCCCGCCATGTGCACGGGCATGATGACCTTGGTGCGGCCGGTGATGGCCGCTTCCAGCGACCGCGGGTCCATGTTCAGGGTCTCGGGGATGACATCGGCGAATACGATTCTGGCCCCCATATTCAGGATGGTGTTTCCCGTGGACGCCCAATTGACCGGCGAGGTAATCACCTCGTCGCCCGGCTGCACGCCCAGCGCGACCAGGCCCAGGTGCAGCGCGGCCGTACACGAGGAAACCGCGACGGCACGGGAGGCATGCACCGTCTCCGCGAAGGCGCGTTCAAACGCTGCGACCTGCGGGCCGGAGGTCAGCCAGCCGGAGCGCAGCGCCCGCAAGACCGCCTGCTCCTCTTCCGGGCCCAGACTGGGCTTGGATAGAGGGATGAACCGCGCGGCAGTGGGTTCGCCGCCTTCTTCCGCCGGAATGGACCGCAGTTGCTTCAGCCGCATGGCGTTCGAATACACCGGCGCATCGGGGTCGATCTTCTCATCTCTCAGGTGCGCGGTCACTTCGGCGATGCCCTCGTCGATGCCCAGGTTTGCGGTGAAGCCCAGCCGTTCCCGGAGTTTCGCGAAGCGGGTGCGGTAGTGGCGCAGGTCTTCATCATCGTTCGCCCGGTCGATGCGCACATCGCCGATGCTTCGCGCGACGCACTCCGCCAATTCGCCGATCCGGATATTGAGTTCGTCCACGCCGACATTGAATATTTCGCCGCTCACCTGCGCCGAGGGCGCTTCGAGCAGCAGCAGCATCGCTTGCGCCGCGTCCCGCACATGCAGGAACGGCCGCTGCTGCCGCCCGCCGCCGCGCACTTCGATGGCGCCTTTGCGCATCGCCGTGGCCACCATCTGATTGATGGCCAGGTCGAACCGCATGCGCGGAGACCAGCCAAACAACGTGGCCGCCCGCGAGATGACCGGCTCGAACGTGTCTTGGCGCATGGCCAGCAAGGCCTCTTCGGCCGCGAGTTTGGTGCGCGCAAACGTCGATACAGGCCGCGCCGCGCTCTGTTCGTCCACGATGTCGAAAACACCGTGGCCGTAGACGCTGACGGAGGAAGCGAACACGAAACGGCGCACGCCTCGCTGCAGGGCCTGCCGCGCCAGTTCGATGGTGCTCTCGACGTTGACATCGAAGGCCATGTCTTCATCCAGGTAGCAGGATGGGTCGTTTGCCAGTCCCGCGAGGTGCACGATGGCGTCCATTTCCTCGAGCAGCCCGGGATGTTCCTGGAGCCGCCGCACGTCGCCTTCCAGCACTTCGCAGCGGTCTTGCGCCGCAAGCG
The DNA here is from genome assembly GCA_018005585.1 of Candidatus Hydrogenedentota bacterium. NCBI lineage: Bacteria > Pseudomonadati > Candidatus Hydrogenedentota > Candidatus Hydrogenedentota bacterium. Next base: position 14,192 of record JAGMZX010000029.1, read on the forward strand.
TCTCAACGGGCGCGCGGCCAAAGCAGAATCGGTCGAACACGCGGACCATATGACCCCGCTCGAGCAACGCCGCCACAAGATGACAGCCCAGATAGCCGGCCCCGCCGGTTACGAGAATGTGCATGGAAGGGTCTCCCACGTGGTCTTGCGCCGTTAGTATAGCAACTCCGCGGCGACCGCGGGCAATGCGGTTGGCCGCGGGCGGGATTTCTGATATCGTGATGAAGGGAAAGCATATCCAGTCAGCATGAAAGACAACATGCCGGAATCACACGAAAACCAGATGGAATTTCCCTGGGCCGGTGCGCGCGAATCCGCGCCCGCGCCGCCTGTTCCGGTTGGCGCCGCGCAGCCGCGGCAGCTCCCCGCGCAGCCGGCCCCGGCTCCGGCCGCGTCCGAAGCGGACGCGAAGGCTGCGGCGATGCGCCGCGCCGGGCAAGCGCTGCTGGACGACCTCACACAGGGCACGGGGTTGGCGATACGGCTTCACATTACGAATAACAGTTCGACGATGATGACGGTGCGGAAGCCGCCTAATGGCAAGAGCGCCTGTGTACGCCTGCACCACATGTTTCTCGATGCGCCGCCGGAAGTGCGCCGCGCTCTGATCGAGTGGGTGCGCAAACCCAAGGCGCCGCATGCAAGCGAGGTGATCGGCGCGTTCATAGAGACCCAACGCGGGAAGATCCGGCCAAAACGCAGACGGACCGTCTGGCTGCGGACGCGAGGCCGCTGTTTCAACCTGCAGCGGATTTTCGACGAGGTCAACGCGGCGCACTTTGAGGGGAAAATCACGGCGAGGATTACCTGGGGCAAACTGTCGGCATGGCCCAAGCGCTCCATTCGCTACGGGAGCTATGTGCAAGAGGACAACCTCATTCGCATTCACCCATTGCTGGACCAGGAATTTGTGCCCGAGTGTGTGGTCCGCTACGTCGTGTTCCACGAGATGCTGCACGCCCTGCTCGGCGTCGAGGAGGGTCCGGATGGCCGCCGCCGCGTACACCCGCCCGAATTCAAACGCCGCGAGGCCGCGTACCCTGATTTCGCGCGCGCTTCCGCCTGGTGCGAAGATACACGCAATTTCCGGCGCATGTCGCGTCTCAGGCGTTAGCATCCGGGCGCAGTGAGCCGCCGCAGACCGAGGCTTTGACCTATGGCGATTCTGTCGATCAAACGCTCCATTCGCGCGGGCCGCTTCCTGTTCCTCACGTTCATCGGTTTTGCCGTCGCCATGAGCGTGTCGTTCCTGCTGGCGCGGATGCAGGCCGGCACCAGTGCGCGCTCCCCCGTGCTTGCCCCCGCGAACGTCGAAAAAGCGGAGCAATTACGTCTGCTTGCGAACGAACTGACCAGCCTTGCGGAAACCTACGTGGACGAAATCGCAAAGAGCGAAAGGGCCGTCGCGCCAAGGGCGCGCCAATGGATCGGAGACGATTTCGAGGCGAGGCTGAACAGTCTTCGGTTGCAGATGGGCGAACTGGCGGCGCGCTACGCGCTGCCTGAAACGGAACTGCGTATTCTGGAAAATGCCGCGGGCCGGTTGCGGCTCATGGCGCAGCAGCCGGAGAACCTCGAACTGCGTCGTACCGGCTTGCGGGCCGCGCTGGATTGTGCAACGGCTGTCGAGCGGCAAATTGAAGAATGGGGCGCGGGCAAGTATCTGCACACGCCGCCTTTCAGGCCGCGTTTTGGTGAAGATTCGTGAATCTTCCCGGAGTGCGGCCGGTTCCCGGGCGGGGATGCCTTGTCTCGGCCCGGCGTGGCGCTTTAGAATAGCGCGCCACGTAGTGAGGCAGTGTGACAATTTCGAGTTTTGACTGTATAGTAGCCGGAAAACCTGCGTGGGCAGCCGTATCTGGCTGCCGCGCAGGGTATTCCCCGGTGCGAGGGCTCGCATGGGCACAGTAGAAGAACGAGCCGACGAGGAACTCATGGGGCTGCTGTGCCAGGGCATTGACGATGCCTTGGCCGTTCTGGTGCGGCGATATCAGAATGACGTATTCCGGTTCTGCCTGCATTACCTCAAAAACGTCGAGCAGGCGAAGGAATCGGCCCAGGAAACGTTCTTACGGATTTACACCGCGCGGAAACGCTTTGACGTCTCCCGCAAGTTCAAGCCCTGGATGCTCTGTATTGCGCGCAACCTCTGCTTGAACGAACTGAAACGTAAGAAGCCCGTAGGCATGGAGACGCTGGAGGACTACGCCAGCAGCGCCCGCGAGGATTCCGGTGCATTGGTGGAATCGCCCGTGGACGGCCCGGCGGAACTCCTGATGGCGTCGGAACGGCGCCGGTTGTTGATGGCTGCCTTGGAGCGGCTGCCAGACGAGGCGCAAGAGATAATAAAACTGCGGTTTTTTGAGCGGTTACCCGCAAGGGAGATTGCAGAAATCATAGAGAGTACGGAGGGTGCGGTGCGCACACGGCTGCATCGCCTTCTCCGCCAACTGCGTGATGAATGCGCGCACTTGCGAGAAGAAGTGTGAACGGAGCAAGCGACGCCACATATCGCGAGGCAGTGGAAACGCTGCTGGGCGGCGGAATGGACGCATCCGCGGCGGAGGCGCTCGAAGCGCGTATCCGTGACGCATCCGCCGCGGGGTGGGAAGACTACGCCAGCCTCAAGGCGCTGGGGAGTGACCTCGAGGCTATCGGGGCGGCCTTGGCCTCGCAGGCGGCGCGGGTTGATTTTGTCGAGGACGTCCAACTCTGCGTTGACCTCGAGGCTGTGGGTGATTCGTCCGTCGCCGCTTTGTCGGAAGTTGACCTCACGGAAGAGGTAGCACTGCGCGCCGGCCTGGTTTCTCTGGGCGAACGGTTCGCTGCGGCTGTGCCGCCCGTGGACCTCGTTGACGCCGTGGCACAGGCGGTCGCGGCGGAGAAGTCGAAGGCGAACGTCGTGACGCTGCGCGCCCGGGAACGCGGCCAGAGCAACCGCCGCTACGAACGCAGAAATGTCGTGGTTTGGCTTGGATTCGCGGCTGCGGCGTGCGTGCTGCTCGCCGTGACGCTGGGCGCTTTGCGGGTCTGGTTCGGTCCCGAATACGGGCAGGGCACGTTTCGGACCGCTCGGGATATGCGTCATATGCGCCCTGTCGGTCCGCTGACCCCGGACTCAGGCGGCGACGCAGGTGACGGAACGATTGCGCGGGTAGTCCCGGAACCGGTTTCCGCGTCCGCGACTACGCTCGAACCAGCCGCCGAACCGCAGCCGGAGAAGCCGGAAGCAAACCCGTACGACGCGATCACGATGGAAAACATACTGCTCGCGCGGGCCAACGCCATCAACGGCGGCGACGGGGACCGGGCTTTTCTCGCGGGGCTGGCGAGCCTTTCCCCCGAGGAAGTGCGGCGTCTGCTGGAAAAGGCAAATCTGTCGCGCGAGGCAATACTCGGCGCGGCGTTGTTTCTGCCCCCGGAAGAGGCGGTGAATTTGCTCCTGGCCAAACTGAGCCAGTCGCCCAATGACCCGTACCTGCGCTACGCATTGGCGAAGAACCTCGGCGAAATGGAAGGCGGCGCGGAGGAAGCGCGCAGGCAATTGGCGGAGTGGCGCCGTACGGACCCGAACAATGCCATGCCTTACATGATGGAGGCGGAACTGGCGTTGCGCGAAAAAGATATCGATGCGGCCCTGCTGGCGTTTGAACAGGCCGCAGGCTACGACCAGGCTTACGGATACGCGGCGGAAACCGCTAACAACAGGGTGGAAGCGCTGGTCGCGGCGGGATATGGCGGCGAAGAGGCGCGGTTACTCGCCGCGGCTACCGCGGGGTCGCAGGAATACCTGCATATACGCGAGTTGACGAAAGACCTCCTTGAGCAAGGGCGTTACTATGAATCCATAGGTGATTACGCCACCGCGGAGAGCATTTATGGGGCGGTGCGGCAGTTTGGCCAGGATGTCTGGCTGGGCGCTACGTACATCAACGAAGAACTTGCGGGCCTGGAAACGCAACACGATGCCTTGGGCAGCCTGCAGGGCCTCTATGAGGTGCTCGGAGACCCGCAAACGGCGGATGCGCTGATGCAGAGCTTCACCTTGCTCGCGCAAGCCTTTGAAGACCTTAGAACCTATATCGAGTCGTACAACTCCGTGTTTGCCTCGGGCGACATGAATTGGATCAACGTCATAACCAACCTCGTGCTTCAGCAGGGGGATCGCGCCCTTCCCGGCCTTCCGGCGCAGGAATAGGCCTCCTGCTTTGTCCAGGTGTCGGCGCAACGTTGCCACGCCGTCTGTTGCTTTCAACGTGCGCTTATTCATCCGCCGGGGCCTCATCCGCGTATTGCTGAAGTGCGGCGGCGCGAACCTTAGGCAGGCTTTCCGCTTGGATGCGCGCAACCTGCTGCACGAGCAGCGCGGGGGCGTCGTGTTCGGTCTGGACCTCGCCCGTGAGCAGGTAAGGCCCCAGCGACGTGAGCAGAGGGCCGAACTGCTGGTACGTCTCGGGGAACAGCACCGCCTCGAACGTGCCCGCCGTGTCTTCGCAGGTAAGGAATTTCATCACGCCGCGCCCGTCCTTCAGCGCGACGCGCCGCTGCGCGATGAGCCAGCCGGCGGCGGTGACGGTTTGCCCGGCGTAGTGGGGCAAGTCGATGCTGAGAACCAGTTGGTGGTCCTGGAGCCGGTTCTGGTAGTAGAGGAGGGGGTGCCGGGGTCCGGCGAGCAGGCCGAGCGCAGACCATTCAAGGTCGGTACGTTTTTTGGCGGGGTAATCGGGCACGTGGGGCGCGTTGACATTATCAGACGCTAAAAATAGATTATTTATATTTGTTTTTATTTGTTTTGCTTTTGAATACGTGGTATGCAGCTGGAGGAACTGCGCCGGGCGTGCCTGCGCAAAGCAGTCGAACGCACCCGCATCGAACAACGCCGTCGCGTCGGCATGTGCGATGCCCGTGCGCTCGTACAAATCCGCCACGCTCTCAAACGGTCCGTGCCGGCGCGCTTCGAGGACGGCCTCGACGGCAGTGTGGCTCAGGTCGCGCACTTCAATGAACCCGATACGTATGGCATCGTCTTCGACCGTGTATTCGAAGGCGCTGCGGTTGATGCAGGGGGGCCGCACCTCGATGCCGAAGCGTTTGGCCTCTTCGAGGTAGACATGGGGCGTGTAGAATCCACCCCGGTTCGTGAGCACGGCGGCGAGGAATTCGGGCGTGTAGTGGGCCTTGAGATAGGTGCAGCGGTAGGCGAGTTCGCCGTAGGTGGCGGCGTGGGCCTTGCAGTACGAGTAGGCGGCGAAACTGGCGACACGCTCCCAGATTTCCTGGGCTGTGCCCCCGGCTACGCCGTTTGCGCGGGCCTTCTCGATGAACCGTTTCATGGATTTGGCCATTTCGCGGGGGCTGCGTTTCTTGGTCATGGCGCGGCGAAGCGCGTCGGCCTCGGCGAGGCTCATCCCGGCGACGGCGCTGGCCACCTTGAGGATGTCTTCCTGGTAGAGCATGACGCCGCAGGTGTCGCGAAGCACTTCTTCGAGCGCGGGGTGGAGGTAATCGACCGCTTCGAGGCCGCGGCAGCGCGCGATGAACCGTTCCTTCATGCCGCTGCCCGCCGGACCGGGCCGGATCAGCGACAGCGCCTTGATCACCATTTCGGTATCGCGCGCGCGCACCTTGGGCAGCAGCCCGCGCATGGCGGGCGACTCGATCTGGAAGCAGCCGATGGTGTGGCCCTTGATCAGGAGTCTGGCCGTGAGCGGGTCGCGGTCGGGCACGTGTTCGAGGTCGAGTTCGACGCCGCGGTTTCCCTTGATCAAGCGGAGTGTGTCGTCGATCACCGTGAGCGAGCGGTGGCCGAGCAGGTCCATCTTGACCAGACCCAGCGCCTCGACGGGGCCCATGTCATACTGCGTGACAACGAACCCTTTCGCCGCGCGCTGCAGCGGCGTGAACCGCGTGAGCGGCTCCGGCGCGATGACCAGACCGCATGGGTGCATCGACAGGTGGCGCGGGAACTCGCCGATGCACTCGGCAATCTCGAGGATCGATCGCAGCGGCTCTTCGTCGAAGCGCAGCCCGCGGCATTCCGGGATATGCGCGGCCAGCGTGCGGATGTCGCCCGCGCCGTAATGGGGGATGCGGCGCGTCACCTCGCCGATCTCGCGATCGGTGAGCCCGTGCGCCTTCGCCGTCTCGCGCAGCGCGGAGCGCGCCTGGAACGTGTTGAACGAGGCGATCATCGCGACCCGGTCCGACCCGTAGCGGGTGTAGACGTATTCGACGACCTCGTCGCGGCGGCGCCAGCACATGTCGAGGTCGATGTCCGGGCAATCGGTGCGGTCCGGGTTCAGAAACCGCTCGAAATACAGGTCGTAATGGAACGGGTCCACACGCGTAATGCCCAGCGCATAGGCGACCGCGCTGTTCGCCGCCGAACCGCGCCCGAGGATCGGGATGCCCCGCCCGCGCGCGTATTGAACGATGTTCCACACGATCAGGAAGTACGGCGCGAAGCCGAGCCGGTCGATTACGCCCAGTTCGTAATGGAGCCGGTCCATGATCGCCGGTGTAAGCGGGCGGTAACGCGCTTTTGCGCCTTCGAAGGTCTTTTTCCACAGCGACGAGAACGGCGTTTCGCCGTCCGGCAGCGCCAGTTCCGGGAACAGCGGCTTGCCCAGGCTCAATTCGAGTTCGCACTGCTCCGCGGCCCATTCCGTGTTCAGCAGCGCATCGGGCCAGTCCGCGTAGAGCCGCTCCATCTCGTGCGGCGCGCGGAACCACGCGCCCGGCGGCGCCGCATCGCCCGGCTCGAGCGCGTCCACCGTCGTGTTGCGTCGCACCGCGCATAGCGTCTGGTGGATGCGGTAGTCGCGCGGTTCGAGAAAGTACACCGGGTTCATCGCGGCCGCGCGCAGGCCGCGGCGCTTCGCGAATGCGTGCAGCTTTTCACAGCGGTAGCGCGCCGCCGCGCCGCCGTAATGCGTCAGGGCCACGAGCGGCTTCAACCCGCGCGCCAGCAGCGCCCCGATCAGCCGCGTGTCGTCCGAGAGCACGAACAGATGCTCATCCCCGAACGGAAACGGCCACGCCGAAAGTACGCGTTCTAACGCGTCGCCGCGGTTGTCCGCGCCCCCGGACGACACATTCCCCATCCGCCCCGTTTGTTCCGCATGTCCTTTTTCCCCCAATTGCAGAACCGTCACCAAAAAGCACAACTGCCCATACCCGTCCCGGTCCCGCGCCAGCACCACGCACGGCCCCAACCTCGCGCCAAGAATGGGGGAGACCCCCGCCTCGCGCGCCGCCTGGTAAAACGGGACCGCCCCGTACAATCCGCCCGTGTCCGCCAGCGCCAACGCGCGCATCCCGTGCTCGACCGCCCGCGCTACCAGTTGGCGCACCCCGGGCGTTCCCTCCATCAACGAAAACCGGCTATGTGCCTCCAGGTGGATCATGATCCCATTATACTGTATATTTTTTCAGTATGCCATCCTGCTCGCGGTTCACCTGTCCGACGCCTGTGGCATACCGCCACCGTCGAGGGTCATCGACTGCCGCTACGCACCCGATCCCGGGTATCATCCTCCTTGACTCGCTGCTTGCGGCGGTGACGTCGCCGTTGTCTCAGACGTGACCCCGGCGCTTACTCGACTTCCAGGCGAACACAGGTGCCGCGGGTCGGGCCATGAGACCTGGCTCGGCATGCTGGCCCTGGAACGCACCGGCGTCGTGTTGCCGCAGTCCGTCAACGCTTGCGCTCCATCGGCTCCGACGGAAAGACCTGAGCGTACGCGCGAACGGCGTCGGCTTGCCCACCGGCCAGAAAAAAGCATGTGGCAAAACGGCATGGGGGATGAGAGGGGCGCACCCCCGGTCCTCCCGTTCTATCCCTTCTGGGATTTGTTCGGAGCGACTCTTCATCACACACGAAACCCGGGTCGCAGACAGGCGTTCCATGCAGGATGTTTCAAGAAAGTACACAATAAAAAACTACTGATCTTCTGGTCATCTGGAGTACGCTCCGAATTTTTATTAAGTTCATAACGCGCCTATTAACAGGATGTTATGCGCTATACGCTGAGAATGTTTCTTAGGTGCGTATATGACATGCTTCTCGTGAGGAAGGACTGCAGACATGCATTGTCTGAGCTCATGGAGGCATGCTTCAAGATGCGACAGCACAGTTGGAGAGGCTTGTTTTCGAGGTGTAATTCCCTGGGGCGAAAACTAAACATAATATATATTATCAGACGTTATGCCTGTAGGCAAGACACACCCTTCAGATGCTTTGAGCGCCGCTTAAGATTACGCCCGGCCCAGCTTGTCCCTTGAATACGACCTTCTCTCGGACCGCCTATCGCAAGGTACCGATGTCACGTGGTCTCAACGCAGACGGGGTTTGCGCTTGGGCATTTGGATGACGGTCGGCGTGGATTTCTCCCGAGGCGGCGGCGCATCGGTGAGCAGGGCCTCCAGCCTGGCGTGGATGGCGTCGAGTTCCTTGCGGTATCCGTCTTTCAGGTCTTCGATGGTTGCCTCCAGTTCGCGGACCTTGACGGCGAAGGCGTAGGCGGTCTGCAGTAGGAATGCCTGAGTATCGATGCGGCTGCTGTTGTCCTCTATCTTGCGGTACAGGGCTGCCACCTCGTCTGCTACTTTCTGGGACGTCGCAGCGTCTAGGTATTGAGCGACCGTGACGGTAATGTTGTTGATTTTGACCTTAACGTTCTTGGCGCTCACTTAAGGAACTCCCCAGTGAGGGCTTTGGTGTACTGCAGGATGCGACTCAATCTCTGCTGAAGCTCCTCGTAGATGCCCTCAAGCTTCTCGTTGCGTTTCTGGAGGACTTCGTAGTCGGGCACGGTCTGTTTCAGCGCTGAAAGTTCCTGGCCCTGACTCCAGTAGCGCCGGAGGATACCGCCGGTCTTTTGCTCTTCGGATTCGACCGATTGCCGGGACTGGGCCAAGGCCTGTTCCAAGCGGTCAATATCCGCATGAATGCGTTGGACCCGTTCTTCGATGGCGCCGCTCACCGTAGTTCCGCCTTGTGTTCTCTTTGGAGGGCTTTGAGTATTTTATCACAAGCTTTTTGCGTGTCGGCGTCGGTTAACGTGCGTTCCGCGGATTGGAACACGAAACCCAGGGCCACGCTCTTTTTTCCTGCGGGGACCGGTTTGCCCCGGTAGACGTCGAAAATATCGACACGCTCCAGTATCTTGCCGCCGGCGCGTTGGGCGGTGTCGCGCAAAGCACCGGCGGATACGGCATCGTCTACTACGACCGCCAGGTCTCGGAGAGACGGCGGGTAGGTTGGGAAAGTCTGGAACTGCGGATGCCGGGTCTTGCGCTGCAGCAGCGGTGACAGCGTAAGTTCCAATAGGTAAACGTCTTGTGGAATGTCAAACTGGCGGAGAACCTGCGGATGGAGGCGGCCGCAGCGTCCGATAATTGCGTCATGGACCGTGACGACCGCCGCCTGACCCTGCAAAAATACCTTACTCTCAAGCGGTGCGAACGTCGCTTCGGCTTGGAAGTACGCAAGGACGGTCTCTGCGACACCTTTCAAATCGTAGAAATCGGCCGGGCGTTGCGAATGACTCCAATGCTGGGCATCCGCTGCGCCGCTCAGGGCAACGCCCAGGGTTGGCGGCTCGTCAGGCAGGTCCTGGCCGGGTCTGGGGCGGTACACGGGCCCGATTTCAAACAGGGCGAGGTTGGCCGAGCCGTGGCGGACATTCAAGCCGACATTGTGGATGAGACCGGGCAACAAAGACGACCGCATGGTCGCTTGGCGTTCCGAAAGCGGGTTTTGCAGGCGAACCATGTCGAGATACGCTTCTTCGAGCCCCGCCTTGCGCACGTCGTCCTCGGAGCTGAAGGTCCAATTGCAGACTTCGGTCAGGCCGTAGCCGACAAGGAGCCGCCGGAGCCCGCCGAGGATGCGATGCTCCGGCGCGAATCGCTGTTCGACCGGCGGCACGGATGGCACCGTCGCGGGGAACTGGCCGAAACCGTGGAACCGGGCGACCTCCTCTATGAGGTCGGCCTCCTGAGCTACGTCGTGCCGCCACGTGGGCACACGCACGGCACACGCCTCGGGCGTCGTGCTGGTGATTTCAAAGCCGAGTCCGGTCAGGTAGCCGCGTTGGCTGTCCGGCGGTACCTCCGCGCCGAGGAGCGCGTTGTTGCGCGCATAGCGCAGCGTGACTTCGCGGCGTGGCAGGGGCGCCGGATACGCGTCGAGGACGCCCTGGGCGATTTCCGCGCCTGCAAGCTCCTGCATGAGCGCGGCGGCCCGGTCGATGGCGGTCCGGGCCATTTCGGGGTCGGCGCCGCGCTGGAAGCGCTGCGACGATTCGGTCATGAGCCCGAGTGCGCGCGAGGTGCGCCGGATGGAGACGGGGTCGAAGTAAGCGCTTTCGAGGAACACGGAGGCAGTCCCCTCCCCCACTTCGCTGTTTTCGCCGCCCATGATGCCGGCGACGGCCTGGGGCCGCCCGGCGTCGGCGATGACCAGCATCTGCTCGGTCAGCACGCGCGTTTCGCCATCCAGCGTGCGCATTGTTTCGCCGGCATGTGCGCGGCGGACGACTATCCGGTGCTCGGCCAGCAGATTGTAGTCGAACGCGTGGAGGGGGTGTCCGGTTTCGAGCAGAACATAGTTCGTTACATCGACCACGTTGTTGATGGGACGCTGGCCCGCAGCCAGCAGCCGCTTGCACATCCAGGCGGGCGACGGCCCGATCGTCACGTTCCGGAGTACGCGCCCAATGTATCGCGGACAGAGGTCCGGCGCATCATTTGTAACGGAAGAGTATTTCGATGCAGGCTCGCCAGATTCGCGGAGGCTGATTTGCGGCAGACGCAGTGGCGTGCCGTAGCGAGCGGCCAATTCGCGCGCGACGCCAATCATGCTGGCCCAGTCGCCCCGGTTTGGCAATACTTCAATCTCGAAGATTACGTCATCGAGACCGAGATAGGGTTTGGCGTCTCTGCCGACGGGGATGTCCGGGTCCATGATGATCAGACCGGAATGGTCCTCGCCGAGGCCGAGTTCATCGGCGGCGCACATCATGCCGTAGGATTCGACACCGCGCATCTTGCGTTTGGAAATTTCAAAGCCGCCCGCCAGTTTCGCGCCGACAATGGCCGTGGGCACCTTGTCGCCGGCTTTCATGTTCTTCGCGCCGCAGATGATTTGAAGCGGCTCGCCCTGACCCACGTCCGTCTTGCACACGACGAGATTGTCCGCGTTTGGGTGTTGTTCGATAGACAGGATCTGTCCGACATAGACCTGGGTGATGTCCGCGCCGGGCCGTTCGATGGCCTCGATTTCGAGGCCGAGCATGGTCATGTCTCGGGCGAGCTGGTCCGGGTCGACTGCAATGTCCACATATTCTTTCAGCCAGTTTAGAGAGATGCGCATGGTCAGAACTGCTCCAGGAATCGCACGTCGTTTTCGTAGAGGTAACTGATGCTGCTGATGGCGTGGCGCAGCATGGCGATCCGGTCTACGCCCATACCGAAGGCGAAGCCGGTGTAGGTTTCGTAGTCGTAATTGGCATAGCGGAACACGTTGGGGTGCACCATGCCGCAGCCGAGGATTTCGAGCCAGCCGCTGTGCTTGCAGACGCGGCATCCGGTGCCCCTGCAAACCGAACACGAGATGTCCATCTCGGCGGATGGCTCGGTGAACGGGAAGAAGTGAGGCCGGAAACGGGTCTTGGTTTCGGGGCCAAAAAAGCGGCGGACGAACAAGGCGAGAGAACCCTTGAGGTCAGCAAAGGTGACATGCCGGTCGACGAGCAGCCCCTCGATCTGGTTGAACATGGGGCTATGACTTGCGTCATTGTCGACGCGATAGGTGCGCCCCGGCACCACGATGGCGACGGGCGGTTTCGTGCGTTCCATGACCCGCATCTGCACGGGCGATGTGTGCGTGCGCAGGACCACCCCCGGCTTGATGAAGAATGTGTCGTGGCTGTCTCGAGCGGGATGGTCGGGCGGCGTGTTCAGGCTGTCGAAATTGTAGTATTCCGTCTCAACATCCGGGCCGGCGGCGACCTGGAAACCCAATTCCGTAAATATTTCAACGATATCGTCGACCACCTGATTGATTACATGCATATGGCCGCGGCGCGGACGCCGTCCCGGCAGGGACAGATCCACGGCCTCGCCTGCGGCGCGCGCGGCAATCTCCCGTGCATCGAGTTCCTGTTTGCGCGCCTCCAAAGCGTCCGTGACGGCCTGCTTGGACTCATTGATGGCCTTGCCGAGCGCGGGCCGGTCCTCTGGAGCGGCTTCGCTCAGAATCCGCATCAACTCCGCGAAACGGCCCTTGCGCCCAAGGTACCGTACGCGTGTCTCCTCAAGGGCGCGCAAGTCCTCCAGCGTGGCGATTTCGTTGATGGCCGTTTGACGTACCGCCTCACAATCCACGTTCATGCTGGTCCCTTCAGTTCTTGGCCTCAGCGCCTATAAATAACGCCGTGCCTATGCGCACCTGCGTCGCGCCTTCCTCGACTGCGACCTCGAAATCGTCCGACATGCCCATGGACCGCTCGGGCAGTTCCAGCCGGTCCGCCAGCAGGCGCAGACCGCCGAAGACACGCCGCAACTCCGGTTCCGGCGCGCCCAGGGGCGCCATGGTCATCAGACCTTCCACCTTAAGGCGGTCGAGCGAGGCCATGTGTTTCAAGACCGTCTTGACGGCATCGGGCGCAAAACCGTGCTTCTGCGCCTCGCCGGAGACGTTCACCTCAATAAGCACGCTGAGCCTGCGGTCCTGTTCGAGGCACCGCTGCTGCAAGGCATCGGCCAATTCGGTCCGGTCTACGGCATCCACGGTATCGAACAATTCCACGACGTCCCGCGCCTTGCGGCGCTGCACGGCACCGATCATATGCCAGTGCACCGCGCTGCTTTCCAGCGCGGCAATCTTGGGGCGCGCCATCTCGACGCGGTTTTCACCCAGATCGTCGACGCCAAGCGCTACCAGTGCGCGGATTTCATCCACGCCGACGGTCTTCGTGACCGCGACCATGCGAATGCTGTCCGAAGGCCGGTTCGCGCGGCTTGCGGCCTCCGCAATCCGGGCGCGTACGGCAGCCAGATTTCGTGCAATGCTCTCAGGCGCAACACTCACGGCGCGGTCTTCTTCCAGGCGGAGCATATCCCGCGCCGCCTGTATACCGGGTTTCCCGCCCGTTCCAGCCGGGACGTCCCCGTCGCGCGGCAGTCACGGCGACTCCGCGGAATCTTGGTCGAGCAGGCGCAAACGCGTCTCCTCGTCCGTTTCGCGCAGCACCGCCTTCTTCTCGGACGTGGACAGGGGAATCCCTGCTTGCTGCTTGTACTCGATAATGAGCCGCGATGCCTCGTCCCAGAAGGCGCTGCTCTGCCAGCGGGCATGTTCGAGAAGGGCAATGGCCTCGAGATGGCGCCCTTCTTCCGCCAGTTTCAGCGCCTCAATCCGGTAGACGCGTCCCACCGCAAAGGATTCGTTCATTTCGCCGTAAATGGCTTTCGCCTTGTCATACGCCTGGAAAGCCAGCTGGCGCTTCTCTTGCCTGGTTTCGGGGTCTTCCGCGGCGCGCGCATCGGCCAGGATACGGTCGCCTTCCTGTTCTTCGAGGAGTGCTTCATTGCGCTTGATGAAGCGCGGCGCGACGATGTTGTCGGGAAACCGGCGGAGATAATCGCGCCAGCCGCGCAACGCGTCGCGGTACTGTCTGTTCAGTTCCATGCACTGGTAGAGCTGGCGGGGCACCCACCGTTCGTGCGGCAGGCGCGTGGCCTGCGTGAGGTATCTGACCGCATTGGCATAGTCGTGCAGCTTATTGCGGAAGTGAGCGAAGCCTTGTTCAAAATAGAGCTTGTATTCGCGCGGGTTGTTCCGGATGCCGTCATCGAGATAGTCCACCGCCATGTAATAGTACCGCTCCTTCTCGCCCGCGAGCACGTTATGCGCAGCCAGCCACTGCTTGTCCTGGGGTTTGGTCTCCCCCATGCCCGCCGTCAGGTTGTAGGCGAGATGCCATGCGCCGACGAGGTACGCGTCGACGAATTTGGGGTCGAGCATGACGGTCGTCTTCATGAGCGGCAGCATGCGGTGCGTCATGCCCATGTGCCAGTACTTGTCCACTTGCAGCCAGACAAAATTCGCGGCGATCTTCCGGAAGCCAAAGAAGAGATTGAACAGGTTTACACCGGAACTCTGGGCCTCCGCGATGTCCACATCGCGCGCGAAAGCGAGTTGACCCGCGCTTAGATAGCGGTGGAAATCTTCACGCGCTTCCTGCAGCAGCGGGCTTGTCGCCAGCCCCCAGACTACGCCCTCCGGGTCGCCTTCGCCCATCAGCCGGACAAGTGCCGCTTCGCTTTCAGGTGCGTTCGGGTCGCCGCCCAGTTCGCCTCGTGTGGCCGCGAGTACGCGGGAGAAGAGCTCCCGGTCTCTCGGTTTTCCCGATGCAATAGCGGGATCAGATAACGCGGCGACCATGCCGGAGCCCAAAGCGCCCGCAAAACCCGTTGGGGCGGGCAAGACGGCGGCGCTACCGACGGCATCCGCCGTGATGGCGAGCGCCCGCGTGCCCGTGTTCCATTGCTCCGCAGGCCTTCCTTGGGCGTCCTGGCCGACGAGATACACCTCGGCGGTGACGCCGTCGAGCCATCGATAGAACCGCTCCGATTCGCGCAGATGCCGCAGACGGGTCCCTTGGATTGAACCCAGGGCCAGCAGGGCGATCAGGCCGGCGATTAGACCAATATGAGCCAGTCGATGCGGCATGACTTCAGATTTCCTTGCGGCGGTAGAAGAGATAGGCCAACAAGAAACCCGATGCGGCATAAACCAGACCGTACATAATGAGTTGCGGTATGAGGTCGATGGTCGGCGGGTCGTTCGGCGGCTTGTCCAGTATCTGCATTTTCAGGTCGTATTCCTGCAGGTTGGGCAAGACGCGGTACAGGCTTTCAGCAAGTCCGCCCACCAATTTTTCGATGGAAAATGCGTCGTAGAGGTCGCGGAGGCCTTCGAACCCGGCCCAGCCCTTCCAGCCGGAGCGCACCCCCACGTCCTTCAGGTATTCCGTCAGGCTTCCGGTGATCCAGACGAACAGGCCGCCGATGGTGGGCAGCACGGCGGATGTGGACGTGCACGAAATGGCGAACGTGAACGCGGATACGATGAGGAACTCGAAGTACGTGAAAAAAATGGACCAGAGGAGCAGCGTGGGCATGACGCCCTGGCGGAAATATAAGAGCATGAAGAACAAGGCGCCCATGAGGCCCAGATTAATCAGCACAATAAGTTGTACGCCCACGAACTTGCCCAGCAGATACTGGAACCTGCGCACGGGCTTGGAGAGGATCGTGTAGACCACACGGTTTTCCAACTCGGTCGGCACCGCCGATGCGGAGACGAAAATGGTTATGAGTACGCCGAAAATCGATATGGAAGTGACGCAGATGTCCTTGACCAGCTTTAGTGAGGGGTCTTTTTCCACGTCGCCCACAGTCGTCGGGTTCAGGAACGCGCCCATAAAGCTCGACCCGAAGATGACAAGCAAGCTCAGGATAAGAAAGCCGACAAGGGTCTTCTTGCGAATACCTTCGCGGTAGGTATACCTGGCGATGGTCCAGGGTCCGCGCAGCGAGGCAAGGAGCCCGCCTGCTGAAGTTCTTGCTACGCCGTTCATACCGTTGCCTTCCTTATGGCCGCTTCCGCCGCGCCCACAACGCGGACAAAGAGCTCTTCGAGCGTTTCCCGCCGCGGCGCGACGCTGAGCAGGCGCAGACCCGCTGCCTTGCACCGGTCCAGGGCCTCATAGAGATGGGCCTCATCGGGCACGCGCAGCTTGACGCGGTCTGCCACCTTGTCTTCCACCGTAAAGCCCGCATTCTCCAGCATTTTCACGCCCTGCTCGCCACCCGAGACGAGGATAGTCACCTCGCGGTCCGTCAGCAGTTCGTGAATCGGTCCCTGGGTCTGGAGCACGCCACCGCTCAGGATGCCGATGCGGTCGCTGATGAGTTCCACTTCGAGCAGTTCGTGACTGCTGATGAGCAGCGTCTTGCCCTCGTCGCGCAGGCGAGCCAGAATGTCCCGGATTTCCTTGCGTGCAATCGGGTCCAGGCCGGTGGTCGGTTCGTCCAGGATCAGAATCTGCGGGTCGCTGATGAGGGCCTGCGCGAGGCCGATACGCTGTCGCATGCCCTTCGAGTAGCCACGCAGAAGACGCTTGCGCGCGTAAGTCATGCCAACCGTTTCCATGACGGCGTCAATGCGTTTTTCGAGGTCCTTGCCGCCGAGGCCGTAGAGTTGGCCGTAAAACCGCAGGATTTCCTCACCTTTCAGGAAATCGGGATAATATGCGCCCTCAGGCAGATAGCCAATGTTCTGGCGGACTTTGCGGGAAGTGATTGCCTCCGTGCCGAGAATCTTGATCTGGCCTGACGTGGGAAAAATCAGGCCGAGCAACAGCTTGATGGTGGTCGTCTTGCCGGAGCCGTTTGGGCCAAGATAGCCGTAGATTTCCCCGCTGTGGACGGCCAGGTTCAGGTCCTTGAGGGCGGCCACATCCTGGCTGCCGAAGGCCCCTTCGTAGGTCTTGCTCAAGTTGAAAGTCTCAATAATAACCGACACGGCCGCATGCCTCTCGTTCTTGGTTGCTGGGACGTGCCAGCCGGAACCCACCGGCTCCGGCGCCGTCATACCCCGAGAACCAGGCCAAGCCGCGAAAGACCTGGCCAAGAAAACGATGATAACAGGAGAATCACAGTCTAATCAAAAGCAGGTGCCTCAGTGGTTTGCGCGCCTGCACCAGCTTTCTCTTGTTCCACCCAGGCGATGAGATCGGCTGCGTCAGGCATCGTGCCGTCCCACGATCGGACGGCGACGCCATTGCGGACGAACGAGAGCCGTGGCGGTTCGCGGTCGATGTAGGTAACAAAGGTAAGGAAGTCGTTGCCGAGACTGAACGTAGGGAACAGGGCGCCGGTTGTGATGCGAAACTCATCGACCGTACCCGGTTCCGGCTCGTAACAGAGGCCCAGCAGCGGGGGCAGCACGTCGGGGCGCAACGTGTATTCGTTCAGCGTGGGCACGCTGGCCATGCAATGTTCGCAGGTGGCGCTCAATAGGGCCACCAGATACGTGCCGCGTCCGAGATGGTACTGCTGTCCTGTCTCGTCTTCGAACTCAAATTGGGCAAATGGCCGTGCAGGGGACGCGGTTTCCACGGGGTCCGCTCCCTGACCTTGCGCCTGCTCCCGCGGCGGCTTGACGCCGGGCATTCCCGCATAGAGTTCCAGATAAGACGTGCCAAGAGCCGCTGCTGCCACAAGCAGCGTGGCGACGCCCGCATCCAGTGCCTGGAACGCGGCAGCGGGCCCGCTATCCTGACGCCGGAATCCCAGCCACGCCCAGGCGGTGCAAGCCATTAATCCGAGATTCTTTGCCGTTGAGACGCCGGGGCTCATGCGGAGTTCACCCATACAGCCGCAGTCCTTGAGCCCGTGAAAGGCCCACGCATACAGGATCAAGCCGGTAAAAGCGAGCAGCACGAGTTGCACCACGGCCAATACCAGCGTGCGCGGACGCAAGCCAACGAGCATAGCCGCGCCAAGGGCGATTTCGAGCGTGATGAAGAACAGTGCGGCCGGCCCGAGCAAAGCCTTGTTCTCGAGAACGTGGTATTCGTGTATTTGCACGGCGAACAGCGCAGGGTGCTGGACCTTTAACAGCGCGGTAAACACGAAGAAAGCTCCGAGCAGCAACTCGACGGGACGGGCGGTAATTTGCAGCAAGCGTGACATCAGATGGCGGTCTCCAACTGCTTATGACTTAACGATTGGGAACAATACAAAGGGAACACCGAAGCATCGGCCGTTATGCGGGATGCGGCGCGCCGGAGAGGCGGCGTCAGAAGTCCCATCGGAAACCCGCGCCTACGGAAGTGCCCCATTCGTCCAAACCGGTGAGCCCCGGGTCGTTATCATAGTCCAGCCGCAAGTTGAGGCGAAGCTTCAACCGCTCCGTAAGGGGAAACACCAACGAAGTCTCGGACCGCGCCCGGAAATCGCCGATATCTGTCGCGCTGGGATAGACGGCGATGTCGCTGTCAAAAGCGCCGGTCTTGAAGATTGCGCGGGAGTAACGCAGCCGGAGCGCTGCGTTGAGTTCCTTCTCGGAATTCTTCTCGTCCCGCCGTGGAAACCGCATTTGCCCCTGGTCTTCGAGCGCGCTGCCATCCCAATCCTCATAGGCTGCGCCCAGCCCGGCAAAGCCATGCAACGAGTCCCCGCCATTGCCCCAGAGCATGTCCTGTATGCCCAAGGTCAACTGGGCGCGCAGGCCGAGCCCGGCGCTCGTGTCACGCTCGGCATCCCCGCGCACAAACGGCCCCATACCGGCCGCACCGCCGCGCCACCATTCCAGGGAGCCTTCGGCGAGACTCGGGAAGTAGCCGGAATCGTCGCGTCCGACGAGTACATGCCCGCTGAGGCTCTGCCCCTCCGTTTCTCGTTGAAGGTCGACACGTCCAACGAGGTCCGTGCTTGTGCGCGATGTGTCGCGCCACTGCAAAGCGGTCTCGACGCCGACCTGTGTGACGGCATCTGGCGCGGAACCGGGCGGCGTTTCCGGAGTCGAGGGAATGGGCAATGCCTCCACGACATCCGCAAGGGCCAGCGGGGTGGCCGCGCCGCCGTTAATCGGCACGACCTGCTGTTCTTCCGGGGACCTTCTGAACTTGCCGTAGATTACCTCGCCGTTCGTCAGCGTAATGACCAGATTGGCGTCTGTGGTCAGGCCTTGCAGCGTGTCCATGGGTACCATCAGTTGCCCGGCCAGGGACGTGCGGAAAACAAGGGTCCCCTCGACAATACGGACCACGTTTCCGGACAGCGTTTCCTGTTCGTTTAGCGCTACGACGTCGGCGCCGGCGCGAATCGCTACCAGGAAGCCTGCCACTCCAATAAATAGGCTTCCGCGCATGAGTTACACTCCACTTAGATCTTACTGCGGGATCAGCCGGGATGCAAGAACGGGGAGACCGCAACGTTCCAAGGACAGAAGAGGCGCGGCAGACCAAGAGGCCAAATGACGCGCAAGTCTCAGATGGGACTGTGCTGCCCGGTGTCGACGTTGCCGGGTGCCGGGCGTGCGCGAACAGGCGCCGCGGCCGTGGCCGCGGGCTGCGTGGCTTCGGGCTCGTTCTCTTGATCTTGACCGGTCACATAGGTGTAGGCGGTGTCGCACATTCCGAAGAGCACGTAGGTGGCGGCAACGGGGAAGAGCACGATGGCGGGCGATATCGTGATAGCGTAATGGATAATCGCCATTGCGTAGGCGATGATGCCGAGGGCCATGAAGGCGTGGCGCGGTGCCAGGATGAAGGACTTCATCTTGTCCTTGGGGTACCGGACCGTGCTGACCATGAGCCAGGCCATCAGGAGCGTGAGCGCGCCGACGGCGTAGTAGTCGAAATTCGATTTGATGAACCCGAAAAACCGCAGGAAGAGCACGAAGGCGGCTACGGTAGCGCCCGCGGCGGGCGACGGCAGCCCCACGAACGATTCGCGCCGGTCGGCCTGGTAGACGTTGAACCGGGCCAGCCGCAACGCAGCGCAGATAACGTAGATAATCGCCACAAATGCGCCGGTCTTCCCCACGAAAGAACCTTCCTTCGGCGCGTGTTGCAGGTAGACGGCAAACACAAGCACGGCGGGGGCCACGCCGAACGAGACGAGATCGCACAGGCTGTCCAGTTGCTTCCCGAATTCGGAGACACTTCGGGTGAGGCGCGCCACGGTGCCGTCGAGCATGTCGAAAATGATGGCCGTGAGAATCAGATAAGCGGCACGTTCATATTCATTGCCGATGCTCGCAAAGATGCTGGCGGTGCCCAGGTAGAGGCTGAACGTCGTCATTGCGCTCGCCAGCACGTTGATGGGCCGACGGCGTATCCGCAGTTTGCGTTTGCTCTTTTTCCGGAGGTTTTTCATCGTGTGCGAGCCACTATCGTAAGGCCTGCCCGGACCTCAGCCCTAAGCTTAACACAAATCCGCGTTTCAGGCGGCAAATACAGTTCCGTTCGCGAGCCAAACCGGATCATGCCGAACTTCTCGCCCGTGCGGAGCGGCGTGCCCGGCGTTACAGGACACACGATGCGGCGTGCGACAGCGCCGGATATCTGCCGCACGGTCATCGGCCCCGCCGGGGTATCGAGGTAGACCGCGTTCGCCTCGTTTGCATCACCGGCCGCCGGCTTCATGGCGAGGTGAAACTTGCCGGGCGTGTAACGCGTCTCGCGGACCACGCCGTTGTATGGCGCCCGGTTCACATGCACGTTGAACAAGGAAAGAAAAATGGCGACACGCTTGCACGGGCCTGCGTAATGGGGGGATTCCGGCAGTTCATCAATGGCCACCACGACGCCGTCCGCGGGCGCGACGATCTCGTCATTTTTGGCCGTGACCGTGCGCGGAAAATCGCGGAAGAAGAGCACAACGGCAAGACCGGCAGCGAGGACCAGCGCGCCTATCCACTGGAGGCCGGCGGGCCAGAATACGGCGGTCAGCACGGCACCCGCCGCAAGCAAAGGCGCGTAAAAACGCGCGCCCTCCCGCCAGCCACTGAAAGGTCTGTTCACATCAACCGCCTTTCTTTCATGCTCACGTATCTTCCGTCGCCAAACACGACATGGTCAAGGACGTCAATGCCAAGCTTGGCGCCCGCCTCGCACAATAACCGGGTCAACTCGATGTCCGTGCCGCTGGGCTCGGGTTCGCCGCTCGGATGGTTGTGGCAGACAATGATGGCGGCGGCGTTCTCGCGCACGGCCTGCCGGAACACCTCGCGTGGTCCGGCGCTGGTGCTGTCGAGACCGCCCCGCGATATGTCCGCCACCTTGAGCACATCGTTCTTCCTGTTGAGTAGCACGCTCTTGAACTGTTCCGTCTCACAATCCTTGAACTCCAGCATCAACAGGTCGGCCACGTCTTGCGCGGACCGGATACGCTTGACGGCGGGCCGCTGGTAGGCGGCGAGGCGCTTGCCCAATTCAAGCGCCGCCTTGAGTTCAATGGCCTTGACCCTGCCAACGCCTTTGACCCTTTGAATGACCTCCAACGAGGCGTTGCTCAGGTTGCGCAGGTCTCCAAGATCGGCCAGGACGCGTTCCGCGAGGGCTACGGCGCCCGCTTCGCGCGTGCCGGTGCGGAACAGGACGGCGATCAGCTCCGCGTCGCGCAGCGCCTCCGCACCGAGGCGCGCGAGGCGCTCCCGGGGGCGGTCCTCCTCGGGCATGCTGCGTACCGCGGTAGAGTATGGCGTCTGGCTCATGGTCGATTGCTTATGTCCTCGTGACAGTCAAGTCTAACATAAGCGCGCGCCGCTCTGTCGACAGCCCGGTCACGGCATCATCCCGCGCGCCACGCGCGGGATGCCCGCCAGGTCATTTATGAATCCGACTGCCCGGAACCCGGCCTGTTCGAGCAGCGCGGCGGCCGTGTCGCGTTGACGCTCGCCGACCTCGAAGGCGAGCAGGCCGCCCGGCTTGAGGCGACCGGGCGCGCCCGACACGATGCGGCGGGTAATATCAAGTCCGTCCGGGCCGCCAAGCACGGCGCGCGGGTCTTCGTGCAAGCGGATGACCGGCGGCAGGAGCGGCCAATCGGCCGACTCGACATAGGGTGGGTTCGCTACGATAACGTCAAAGGGACCGTCGCCAGGTTGCAGGGCCTCGAACAGGTCGCCTTGGCGGGTCTGCAGCGCTACGCCGTTTCGTCTGGCGTTTGCCTCCGCAACTTGCACCGCGTAGGGGGCGATATCTGTCGCGACCACGCGGCAGCGCGGCGCATGGTGCGCGACCGCGATAGCCACGCAGCCGGTGCCCGTGCAGAGGTCGAGTGCGTCGGCGGTCTTGTTGCCGAGATAGTGCAGGGCGGTTTCAACCAGGTGTTCGGTCTCGGGGCGCGGCACGAGCACGGGCGGCTGAACAGAAAACGGCAACGAGAAGAACTCCCATTCGCCGGTGATGTACGCAATGGGTTCCGCGTTCATGCGGCGCGCGACACAGGATTCAAAACCCTTCGGGTCGACGAGGTCTCTCGAGCGCGCGAGCACTTGGGCGCGACGCATCCCGAGCGCGTGCGCAAGCAAGATTTCAGCGTCAAGTCGCGGAGTCTCCGTCACCGGGGCAAGGCGTCGCGCGGCGTTTCCCAGAAGGTCCGAAACCCGTTGTGGGCCAGCAGGACTCATACCGGCGCGGCGAGTTTGGCTGCACGGTCCGCCGCGACGAGAGCATTAATGATGGTTTGAAGTTCGCCCTCGATGACGCGGTCGAGATTGTGTTGCGTGAAGTTGATGCGGTGGTCCGTGACCCGGTTCTGCGGAAAATTGTACGTGCGGACTTTCTCGCTGCGGTCGCCGCTGCGCACCTGGCTGCGGCGTGTCTCTGAACGGGCCGCGGCCTCTTCCTCTTCTTTGAGGGCCAACAGCCGCGAGCGCAGCACCTTGAGCGCCTTCGCCTTGTTCTTGTGCTGCGATTTCTCGTCCTGGATTGTGATGACGATGCCAGTGGGCTTGTGGGTGAGCCGCACGGCGGAATCAGTCGTGTTGACGCTCTGGCCGCCGGGGCCTGAGGAACGGTAGACGTCGAAGTGGACCTCTTCGGGATTGATGACGACGTCCACTTCCTCCGCTTCCGGGAGAACGGCCACCGTGACGGCGGAAGTGTGAATACGCCCTTGCGCCTCGGTCTGGGGCACGCGCTGCACGCGGTGTACGCCTCCCTCCCACTTCATCTGACTGTAGACCTTGTCGCCGGTGATCTGGAAGCAGATTTCCTTGTAACCGCCCAATTCCGTGGGGCTGGCGCTGATGGTTTCCACTTTCCAGCCCCTGGATTCCGCGTAGCGCGAATACATGCGGAACAGATCGCCCACAAACAGGCCCGCTTCTTCCCCGCCGGTACCCGCCCGGATTTCAAGGATTGTATTCTTGTCGTCGTTGGGATCCTGCGGGACTAGCAGCAGTTTGATCTGTTGTTCGAGACCCGCCACGGACGCAGTGAGCAGTTCCTTTTCTTCCTCGGCCAGTTGACGGAGTTCCTCGTCTTTCTCCTCGCGCAGCAGTCGCTCCGCCTCTTCCAGACGCCTTTCTTCCGCATCGAAGCGGCGGAAACACCGTACAAGTTCGCTGATCTGCGCCTGGGCCTTGGCGAGGCGGCGGTAAGACTCCGGATTCACGGCCACTTCAGGCGTGGCCATGCTTTGAGTCAGGCGGTCGTACTCCGCCGCGACCGCGAGGAGTTTATCCCGCGTGATGGTGTCCATGGGACGGGAACGTCACTTGGTGCCGGCATACTTCTTCTGGAACCGTTCCACGCGGCCTTCGCTGTCCACGAACTTCTGCTTGCCCGTGTAGAAGGGGTGGCACGCCGAGCAGATTTCCACGTTGATGGCCTTTTTCGTGGAACGTGTCTTAAAGGTGTTGCCGCAGGCGCACCGCACGGTCGTTTCTACGTATTCGGGGTGAATACCCTTTTTCACAGTTGCATCTCCCTATGCCGATCCACACAAAAAACCGGGGCTGCAACACACTTGCCACACCACCCCGAGCATCGGTGTTTCGTCACTTATGTTAATACCGGTGATTCTAGCGTAAGTGCGCTGTCCGAAGCAACTTGAACTGCAGAAAAACGATAACTCGCCGAACTGGCAGATGGCTCAACTCGCCGTCGCGCCCTGTTCGAGTACGCCTTTGCGCGCGAGGTACATGTTGGCCGCGTCCGCATAGGCCTTGACCGCGGCCACAACAATATCCGTATCGACGCCTTTGCCCCGGAAGTCCTTGCCCCCGAAATTGACGGTGACGTAGGCTTCGCCGAGGGCATCCTTGCCGGGCGTGGTGGCGCGAATCTCGAATTGTTCGAGCCGGCCGGCGACTTTCATCAGTTTCTCGACTGCGCGGAACGCCGCGTCGACTGAGCCGTCGCCGGTTGCGGTTTCGGCCAGCGGCTTGTTCCCTTTCACCATCTTGACATAGGCCAATGCAGGGTCGCCGCCGGACGTGCGCACCTGATCCAACTGGAAGACCTGGAAGGCTTGATCATAGGTGGATACAATCAGCATAACAAGGTCTTCGTCGTAGATCTCTTTCTTCTTCTCGGTAAGCGCAATGAATTTCTCGTAGAGTTTCTGCAAGTCATTGGCGTTTAATGCGTAACCGAGTTCTTCGCAGCGCTTGGCCAGCCCGGCGCGCCCGGAATGCTTGCCAAGCACGAGTTGGCTCTGGTGCAGGCCGACCGTTGCGGGCGTCATGATCTCGTAGGTGCGTGCGTTCGCAATCACGCCGTGTTGATGAATGCCCGATTCGTGGGCGAACGCGTTGCGCCCGACTATCGGCTTGTTGTACGGGATGGCCATGCCGGTGATCTTGCTGAGCAGGGTACTCGACGGCACGATTTCCGGCGTGACGATTCCGCATTCGAACGGATAGGTGTCGTGGCGCACGTGAGAGGACATCACGAATTCTTCGAGCGAGGTATTGCCCGCGCGCTCGCCAATTCCACTGACGGTGCATTCGACCTGCCGCGCCCCGCCCGCGACAGCCGCCAGCGCGTTCGCCACCGCCAGCCCCAGGTCGTTGTGGTTGTGCGACGAGAAGATGACCTGACCCGCACGGGGCACGTCCTTGGTTTTTCCAATGACGTACTCGAACATCTCCTTGATCTCGCCGGGCGTTGTGTAGCCCACCGTGTCCGGCAGATTGATCACGTCCGCGCCCGCCTCGATGGCCGCCCTGGTCAGTGCGACGAGGAAATCCCAATCCGAACGCGTTGCGTCCTCCGCGGAGAATTCGACGCGCGGTGGCACGAGCTTCTTCGCCAGCGACACGGCTTCGTGAGTTGCTTCAAGGACTTGCTCGCGAGTCATGCGCAGTTTGTGTTTCAGGTGGATGTCGGACGACGCGATGAAGGTGTGCAGCGTGGGTTTTTCCGCGGGTTCCAGGGCCTGCGCGGCGCGCTCGATATCCTGCGGCAGCGCGCGGGCCAGCGCGGCGACACGGCATGCCTTGATTTCCGACGCCACCTTGCGGACGCCCTCGAACTCCTGCGCCGACGCGATAGGGAATCCCGCCTCGATGGTGTCGACGCCCAAGCGTTCGAGTTGCCGCGCCATGCGGATTTTCTCGTGTTCATGCATGCTCATGCCGGGCGACTGTTCGCCGTCCCGCAGCGTAGTGTCAAAAATCTCCACTCGAATCGACATCTGGGGTTTCCTTATCGCGCGTGTTGTGCGGCCCGCCCGGCCTAGACCAGACGGGGCGGACACTGCGTCCGCCCCGAATGCATAACACCGCTCATTGCCAAAAGTCTACCAGAAGAAGCCTATTTTGTTCAAAAACAGGCTGCGCCCAAGGGGCCCGCGACGAAAGGTCGCAACGCGGCCGCTTGCCTGCTAATATTGCGCGAATTTGGGAAAGGAATCCTTCATGCAGGGTGCGTGCAACGGAATGTTGTTGACGTTGACGGTCTTGAGCGGGCTCGCGGCGGGCGATGCGATCGACGGCGCGGCATGGTTGCGCGACCCGGTGTTCGCGGGCGTGGAAATCATCGACCTGTTCCACAAGGAAGACGCGGACGGGCCGAAATTGCGCGGTCCCCGGAATGTGCATACGCTCTTCCGCAAAGAGGTCGTTCTGAAGGAACGTCCTGAACGCGCCACGATTGCCTTTTCGGCGGACGACTATGCGAAACTCTATATAAACGGGCAATTCGTGGTTCAGGGGCCCGAACCGGGTTATCCCTTCGCATATCCTTATTGCCTTGTCGATGTTACAGGCTTTTTCGACGCCGGTGTCAACTGTGTGGGCGCGCATGTGTTTTATCAAGGCCTCCTCAATCGCGTGTGGTGCAGCGCCGACAACAGGTCCGGATTTCTGCTTGCGCTCGCGGTGCGCTATCCGGACGGCCGCGAGGAACGGTTTGTAACGGAGCCGTCGTGGCGCTGCCTCAGGCTGGAGGCGTTTCCCGGCGAACGCGCTATCGGCTATGACACGCAGTTCGCGGAAGACATCGACATGCGGCGCATGCCCGTCGGCTGGCAGGCGGCGGGATTCAACGATAGCGGCTGGGCCACGCCCATGACCGGGGCCCAAGACCATGTTTTCGTGCGGCAGGTAACACCCCCGCTCCAGGTTACAAAGGTCACGGCCGCTGTAGAAAAGGAGACCGGGGCCGGTCATTATTTCTACGACTTCGGGCGCGAGATTGTGGGGCACACGCGCATCCGGGTGCGCGGCCCGGCGGGGCATGTAATTGCGGTGCGCCATGGAGAAGAACTCAGCGCGCCCGAGACCGTCCGTTATGAGATGCGCGCGAAGTGCGTCTATGAAGAGTTTCCTGTCCTTTCCGGCGGCGAGGACGTTATTGAATTCTACGACTACAAGGCGTTCCGGTACCTGGAGATTCTCAATGCCCCGGTTCCGCCGGAGGTCTGGGTCGAGGTGCGGCATCATCGCTTCGACGCCGCGGCGGCGACCCTCGACGCGGGCGGTCATGTGCTCGAACAGATCTGGAACTTGTGCAAGAACGGCGTCGAGATGGGTTCGCAGGGCGGGTTCTTGGACTGCCCCAGCCGCGAGAAGGGTCAGTACCTCGGCGACGGCGTGATTGCCGCGCGTTCGCAGATGTGGCTGACGGGCGACCTGTCGCTGACCGGCAAATTTCTCCTCGATTTCCATTATTCGCAACGCATTTGCCCAGGCATGATGGCGGTCGCGCCCGGGAGTTTCATGCAGGAAATCGCCGAGTATTCGCTGCAATGGCCGTTGTTGCTGGAGCAGCACTTTCTGCGCAGTGGCGACCGGGAGTTCCTGACGCTCATGGTGGATCGGGCCTTTCCAGGCCTGTTCGGCTATTTTGCCGGATATGAAGATGAAAGCGGGCTGCTTTCGCGCATGAAAGAGAAATGGGTTCTGGTGGATTGGCCCAAGAACCTCCGTGACGATTACGACTATGAATATGCGGAACACAGAGCAAATACGGTTCTAAATGCCTTCTATTACGGTGCATTGAACACAGCGGCGCGGCTCGCACGGGAAACTGGCCGCGACGCGGCGCCGTACGAAGCGAAGGCGGCGCGCGTGGCGCAGGCATTTGCGCAAAGGCTGGCCGACCCGGCCACGGGCCTCTACGTGGACGCGCCGGGTTCCAAGCATAGTTCGCTGCACGCGAATGCCATTCCCCTCGCGTTTGGTTTGACGGCGGGCGCGAATCCCGAGGCAATGCTCAACCTGATCCGCCAGAAGCGGCTGAGCTGCGGTGTCTATATCGCAGCCTATGTAATAGAAGCGTGTTTCAAGAATAACGCCCCGGACCTGGGGTACGCCCTGATCACGTCCGGCGATGAACGCTCGTGGCTAGAGATGCTGCGGAATGGCGCCACGGCTTGCATGGAGGCGTGGGGCCCCGACCAGAAATGGAATACCAGCTGGTGTCATCCGTGGAGCAGCAGTCCGATATATTTGATTGTTGAGAACGTCTTCGGCCTGAGTCCGGGCGCGCCCGGTTGGAGTACAATACGTTTCGCGCCACCGCGCATTCCGGATTTGCCGGCCGCGCAGCTGACCGTGCCGCATCCGGCGGGCCGGATCACTGTGCAATACACGCCGGTGACGGGCTATACTATCACGGGTCCGGCGGGTGTGGCCATCGAGACCACGGAACCAGAAGGAGCCGCAATTACGGTGAAAAACACGGCATTGCAAGCCTCGTCACGCTTGCAGGACAGCGACCTCGACATCCTCGAAGGAGCGGGCTGGGCGGAACGCGTGGGTGACGGGACCGGGGTGTGGGTTTCCGTGGCGCGACAGATGCTCTACGTGATTGAAGGGCAGTGCACGGTCTGGCAGGCGCGCTGCTCGACCGCGGCCGCTGGAATTGGTTCCGAACTGAGCAGCATGAAAACGCCGCTGGGCTGGCATCGTGTGCAAAAGAAGGTCGGCGACGGAGCGCCTTGGGGGCAGGAGTTCAAAAGCCGGCAGGCCACGAACAGGACGTGGCAACCGGGCGAGGAAACAAAAGACGACATGGTCTTGACGCGCGTTCTGGTCCTGGAAGGACTCGAAGAGGGGAAGAACCGGGGCAAGAACGGGGCGGGCGTGTGCGTCGATTCAACGGCGCGCGGCATATACATCCACGGGACCAACGGTGAGGCGGAGATAGGCACGCCGGCCTCCCACGGCTGCGTCCGGTTGACGAACGACGATGTGATCGAGTGCTTCACGCGGGTGCCTGAGGGCACACCGGTCTTGATCACGGAGTAATCGGGCGGGAACAGGGAACCGAAAGACCGGCTTACGATGCAGTCTCCGCTACATCCCCGCTCGTGTGCGCGCCCGGTGTCGGATCAATGCCAGTTCCTGCTCGTCCGCCGAAGACCGGGCCCCGGTGCAGAAGGGGGCCGTCTCTCAAGGATACGTCACTTCCAGGACGAGGGACGTGATTCTGATGGAGACTGCGCCAGAATTCCGTATCCGTATCGTATTCTCTCCGCTCCTCAGTGCGCCGAACGGGTCGTTTCCGGCGGCAACCAATTCGGGCAGCCGCCCGCGCGTCGCCAGTTCCTCATGGGCGCTTGGATACATCATCTTCTGAATGCCGTTCGGACAAAGCAGGTACGTCGTGATTGCGTCCGGGCACTCGGCGGCGTGTTTCTCGACCATCGCCATGGACAGATCGTCGCGCCAGAGCAGATTTGTGCCGTCGTTATTGAAGAGGAGCCGCCTCTGAAGCTCTTCCGCGGCTGAAGCATGCGCCAGAGTCAGAAGCAGCACCGGGACGAGGCCGAAAACAAGACCTGTGTTTCGCCGCCGTGTCTGCATGATGCTGTTCTCCCCCGCCCTCTCGCGGTCCTGCCGGTGACGCCGCTATTCGACCGGAATTGACAGCGTCTCCCCGGCAAGTCTGGCGAAGTCGAGGACGCGTTCGCCGGGCGTGCCTTCGTCGATATCGGCCATAACGATATCGCATGGACTCAGTTCCGTGCGAATACGGACCAGGTCGGCCCGGAGCGCCTCGACCGGCTTTGCGGTGAGGTCCATAGGCGTGTACATCACGGCACGGCGCGCATGCGGGCACAGCGCGCGGATGCGCGGGAAAGTGGACTCCAGCCCCATGTCGACATAGCCGAGATTGGGGATGGTGGCGTAGTGGCCGATGTGCGGGTCGACGTTCCACGCGCAGTTATGAATGCCGAAAGCCGGAAAAGCCGCCGCAATCCGCGCGTCATAGGGCAGGATGTGCTCCGCGTACAGCCCAGGAGAGACCATGTTGACAACACAATTGCTGAGGGTTGCGTGCTCGACGAGGAAGCCGCTTTCGCGCTGCCGGGCATAGAGCGTACGCATGCCCTGGATCATGGTTTCTGCAATGACTTCGAAAAGATGATGTGCCAGCGGCGCGTCGGCGAGCAAGTCGCTGAAGATTTCCGCGCCGCGAAGGCGGAATGCCGTGTTCAGCACCCCCTGCCAGTTGACATACCCGGAAACCACGCCGCATTCGCGGGCAATCACGTCTATTTGCTCGAACAATTGACGGCCCGCCTCGGATTCTTCAAGGGAAACGGGCCGAAGGGATGCGATTTCGCGGGGCGTCAGGAACGCGTGTTCCGCGGCGGGCCAGTTGTCGGCGGCGTAACGGCAGGGAACGCGGAACAACCGCGCCACAAACGTGGCGCCGTGTACGCCGTCAATGGTCATGGCTGGCGCGCCGTCGCCGGTGCCGCTGAACGGAATTCCGGGGAACGCGCGGCGCAGTTCGCGGCGCATCCGTGCCAGCGTTTCCCCGCGATAGACGGGGTCGAGGTGCCATCGTTCCGAGAAGTCGATACCGCAACGGGCTCGAAACCAGCGGGGCGTGAAACCGAATTCGACACGCACGGGCGGTTCCGCGCCCGTGCAGGGCGCACGGGTCGCGGGCGCGGCGGGCGCGATGTAACTGCGCAAGGTCTTCATGGTTTCGGGCACGCAGCGCACTCCCTGTTGTCATCTACAAGGGCTGGCAAATATCGTACAGGCAAGATGGGGCACGGGCAAGGCCTCCGGCGCAGCATGCGCTCATCTATTGCATTGCGCTTCGAAAATGCATAATCTCATGAAAGAACCGGGTCGCAGCGGCCGAACTTTCGGGGAACAGGCCTCATGTATGAGGCATTGAATTGTGGCTTTTTTGTATTCCATACGGTCTTTGTCCTGTTTGTCCTGTCCGGATGGTTGTGGCGGCTGACACGCCCGTGTCACCTTGCGGCATGCATCCTGACGGCTTTTTCCTGGGGCGTGCTCGGGCTGCGCTATGGTTTCGGGTACTGTCCCTTCACGGACTGGCACTGGCGTGTCCGGGTGCAACTGGGCGAGGGCGATATGCCGCGTTCGTACCTCAAATTCCTCCTCGACAAGATCACCGGCCTGGACTTCGACGCCGGTCTCGTGGACACGTCCGCCATCGTCGTGTTTGCTGTCGTGAGCGCGATTTCCTTGATATGTTGCGTCCGAGATTGGCGGCGAAAGCAGAATAGTCATGTCACTGGAGACTGCCCGTGATGGTTGAAACGCGAGACAGCTGGCCAAAGCGAGTCGAAGACGTTGAGCACCTCGAGGAACTCCTGAGCCGCCCCACCGACGGCGTCATTGAGACTATGGCGCGTCTGCAAGGCGACATCGTCGTGCTCGGCGCCGGCGGGAAGATGGGCCCGTCGCTGGCGCGCATGGCGCGGCGCGCATCGGACACCGCGGGCGTGAAACGGCGGGTCACCGGTGTGGCGCGGTTTTCGTCGCCGGAGACAGTGACCCGTCTCGAACGGCATGGCGTCGAGACGCTTCGCTGTGACCTGCTGGATGAAGATGCTCTGGACTCTTTGCCCGACGCGGAGAACGTCGTTTTCATGGCGGGCATGAAATTCGGCGCGACGTGCAACGAGCCGCTTACGTGGGCCACGAATTGCCTGCTACCCGCAATGGTTGCGCAGCGATATCGCAAAAGCCGGATCGTGGCCTTCTCCACGGGAAATGTCTACGGCCTCAGCCCGCTGGAACGGGGCGGCTCGGTCGAGACCGGCGCGCTGCGGCCCGAAGGCGAATACGCCATGAGCTGCGTGGGCCGTGAACGGCTGCTTACATATTGCAGCACGGCGCTTGGCGTGCCGATGGCCATTCTCCGCCTCAATTATGCGTGCGAGATGCGCTACGGCGTCTTGCTCGATATCGCGTCGCGCGTCTTCCGGGCAGAACCTGTCGACCTCACGATGGGATACTTCAACGCGATCTGGCAGGGCGATGCGAACTCCTATGCCCTGCAGGCGCTGGGCCAGACCGCCACGCCTCCGCTGGTGTTGAACGTCACGGGAACGGAAATCCTGTCCGTGCGCGACGTAGCGTTGCGTTTCGCATCATTGCTCGGCGGGCCGGCGCGTTTCTGCGGCGGGCCCGCGCCTGACGCGCTGCTCAGCAACGCATCGTGCTGCCACACCCTGCTGGGGCCGCCGCAAACACCCATTGCGCGCGTCATCGAATGGGTGGCGGAGTGGGTGCGCAGCGGCGGGCCCATGCTGAACAAGCCCACGCATTTCGAGGTGCGCGACGGCAAGTTCTGATGCCCGCGCCGCTTTTCTCAGGAATGAGACGCCGTTATACTTGCCGTTACCGGGAGGATGGCCGGGCGTGCCGCCACACTTGGACACAGCCATTCAAAGCGCGCTGACGGAAGGCGGGGTGATTCCCGCGCATCCGCTGGCGCTGAGCGGAAACCGCTGCCTGGACGAGCGGCGCCAGCGCGCATTGACCCGCTACTATATTGCTGCGGGCGCGACCGGCCTGGCGGTCGGCGTGCATACGACGCAGTTTGCCATTCGCGACCCCAGGATAGGCCTGTTTGCGCCCGTGCTCGCACTGGCCGCCGAAGAAATGGACCGCGCGGATGCGGGCCGCGCGGCGCCGCTGGTGCGCATCGGCGGCATCTGCGGAAGGACGGACCAGGCCGTACACGAGGCCGGGTTGTTGCATTCGCTGGGGTACCACGCCGGTCTGCTCAGCCTGGGCGCCTTGCGCGATGCGGACTTGGACGCTTTGCTCGACCACTGCCGCGCCGTGGCCGAGGTGGTCCCGGTCATGGGGTTCTATCTGCAGCCGTCCGTTGGCGGGCGCGTTCTGCCCCACACGTTCTGGCGGCGCTTCACGGAGATCGAGAACGTCGTGGCCATCAAGATCGCTCCGTTCAATCGCTATCAAACGCTGGACGTCGTGCGCGCTGTTGCCGAGGCAGGCCGAGATGACATAGCGCTGTACACTGGCAACGACGATAATATCCTCATCGATTTGGTGACTCCTTATCGCTGTGCCACAGGAGCGCGCGTGGTGGAGCGCC
>JAGMZX010000030.1 GCA_018005585.1 Candidatus Hydrogenedentota bacterium
CTTGCGGATGAGCGGGCCGCGCCACGTCACGCCTGTCAGGTCGTTGCCCTTCTCCAGATACAGCACGTCGCCCTCGACGCGGACCTTGCCCGGCGCGGCGAAGTCCGAAACACGCCACCCTTCGCTCCATTGCATTGATCCGGGCAGCACCTGCCCCGCCGCGCCCGCATTGTGGCGCAATTTGAATCCCGGAACGGGCGCCAGTTTCGCGGTGTCGTCGGTCGGCGTATCGGTGGCCGGTTCTTCCGTCTCTGCCCGGCCTTCCAGGCGCCCCAGCAACAACAACGCGGGCAACAGCACACAAAGCCAGGCCAGACGACTCGTCCTCGCAGGAACGCGCACCATTTTAAGCCTCCCTCAGCCGATTATCGTGTTGTGACGCGGCTTCGATTCATTATACACGCTTGGCGGCCGGGCCGTCCTTCTGCACGGGTGTCTTCCCGCGTGTTCTGCTCACAAGTTACAGCACGCATTCTCATTACCCCGATCTTCCGGCTGGTCCGTCAGGCGCCGTTTCTTCCATGACATAGTGCGCTTGATATTGGGGCACGGGCTGGGCAAGGATGCCGCAGGCGGGCGGAACGGGAAGACTATCGCCGCGCCGTTTTTCCAAACACGAAGGAGACAGCCATGAAGTGTGCCGCCACGGTGCTTGTCGTGCTCGTTCTGGGCGGGTCCGGTTGCGCGAGGGGCGCGGACGCGCCCGCGCTGCCGGAGCTCAGCGACAAGACTCTTGTGGTCTGGGCGCGGCCCGCGAACCTGACGCAGCAGGGCGGCAGCGCACTGACCATCGAACAGCGCGGCATTTTTGACGCCATCGTGCTTGGCGAGCGCGCGCCGGGCAAGTGGATGGCCGGCAGCAACAATTTCCTGCGCACACAGGATGACCAGAGCGCAAACGCTGTGGAAACGGCCGGGCCGGACATGCTGGTGCAGGTTGCCATCGCGTACGCGGGCAAACGCGTGACGCTGCACCGGGACGGCGCCGTCTATGCGGTTTACGAGGTGGCCGAACCGCAGACCTTCGCGGAAGGCAGCATGGTCCTTATCGGGCTGCGTCACCTGGACCGGCGCGGCCAGCAGAACGCCTATTTCGCCGGTGCGATTGAAGAGGCCCGCATTTATGACCGCGCGTTGATCGGGGCCGAAATCGCGGCGTTGAAGCCGAATATGCCCTCGGAACCCGCGCCGCTGGCCTGCTGGGACTTTGAAGACGGCGCCGCCAGAGACACCATGGGCGTGTTTGCCGATGGCTTGCTCCTGGGCGGTGCGCGCATCGAGGGCGGGCGTCTTGTGCTCGACGGGATGTCCGCGTACATGAGAACGCCCGATGACGCCAGCGCGGGCGGCGCGTCGCCGCTGCATTTCCGGCCCGCGGCCGGGGTGATGGCCGACACGATCCCCTTTTACTGGAAAGGCGAGTATCACATCTTCTACTTGCGCGGCGGCATCGGCAAAGTACCTTGGGAACATGTGGTGTCCAGGGACCTGGTCCGCTGGCGCGAACTGCCGACGGCGCTTTTGTCCGACGGCGCGCCGGACAGCCCCGATGGCGGCCACATGTTCACCGGCAGCGTCATTGAGAAGGACGGGACCTTCCACATCTTCTATACCGGCCATAATCCCCAGAATCCAGAGGGACAGGAATTCACGATGCACGCCACGAGTCCGGATCTCATCACCTGGACCAAACACCCGGAAGACAAACTCGGGCCGGATGGCGTCATCTATTCAAATGCGCCGCACAACCGCAATTGGCGCGATTCATATGTGTTCCGGAATGACGCCGAGCAGCAATACTGGATGCTGGTCATCGCCGACGGCG
The DNA here is from genome assembly GCA_018005585.1 of Candidatus Hydrogenedentota bacterium. Classification (NCBI taxonomy): domain Bacteria; kingdom Pseudomonadati; phylum Candidatus Hydrogenedentota; species Candidatus Hydrogenedentota bacterium. Next base: position 1,826 of record JAGMZX010000030.1, read on the forward strand.
TGCGGGAGAAAAAGCCCGTGCAAGGGCTGCTCACATCGAAAGACCTCGCTGCCTGGACCTATGAGCAGCCGCTTGCGGGCGCAGATGGCCAGGAATGTCCCGACCTGTTCCGTATCGGCGGCACGTGGTATCTCCTCGGCGGCGACCACTACCTGTGCGCGCCACATCCGCGCGGGCCTTACACGCGCCCTGCGTTCAGCGTCATCGACCGGCCCGGTGTTTACGCGGCCAAGCGCATGTTCGACGGGCAGCGGCACATCTGGACCGGCTGGGCGTGGGACACCGCGACGCTGCGCGATGGCGAGAATGGCATCTGGGGCGGCGACCAGTGTCTGCCCCGCGAACTGCATCCCGGCCCGGACGGGCAGCTCTTCTGCAAACCCGCGCGCGAGGTCGAGGCCGCCTTCTCAAACACGGTGAGACCCAATCCGGAAATCCTGGAAGGCGCGTGGGACAGGAGCGGCGGCAAGCTCACGGGTGCGCCAGAAGGGGCTGGCATCGCCCGGTGCCGCTGCGCCGTCCCGGCGGATTACATGTTTACCTGCAAGTTCCGTCTCGACCGCAAGGGGCAAGTGACCTTTCTGATGCGCCAGCGCGATGACGGCCGCGCGTACCGCTTCTCGGTGCGACCGGACGCGCAGTCGGCGGCGTTGTCGGGCGAGAATATCGACAGGGTGCATGACCACGTCGCCGTGAATACGGACGAACCCATCACTGTGAAGGGGTTTGTGCTCGGCAGCCTGATTGAGTGCTTCCTCAACGACGACTATGCGTTCACGCGGCGCGCGTACAATCTGCGCTCGGGCAGCCTCGGCCTGGAAGTCGAGAACGGCGCTATCGAGATCCTCGACCTGTCCGTCAGTTCGCCTGCCGACACGCCGCTTCCCTTGGACGACTCGGGGTTTGTCCCCATTTTTGATGGCAAGACTTTGACGGGGTGGGAATCGCCGGACATGAGCTACTGGAGCATCGAGGAGGGAGCGATTACGGGCCGCATTACGCCGGAGCATCCCTGCACGGTCAATCAGTATCTCGTGTGGGAAGGCGGCGCGCTGGACGATTTCGAACTGAAGATGAACTACCGGATGTTCGGCGCGTCGGCTTCGAACGGCGGCTTCCAGTTCCGCAGCGCCTTGCTTCCCGGCCACGACATCGCCGGCTACCAGATGGACAACAACCTCCAGACCGACTGGCTTGTGCGGCTCTACGACGAACACGGCCGCGAGACCCTCGCCTGGCGCGGGCAGCGCACAGCCATCGGGCCGGACGGCGCCGTGAACACCGTGTCCCTCCCCGAAGCGGGGGGGCCCGCGCCGTTCAGGCTTGAGGAGTGGCACGAATACCGGCTTATCTGTTGCGGTGCGCACATCAGCCTGTATGTCAATGGCCAACTCATGGCTGACGTGGTGGACGACGACCCGGCGCAGCGCGACCGTTCCGGGATCCTCGGCCTGCAGTTGCACAGCGGCGACCCGGTAACCGTGCAATTCAAGGATCTGCTGCTCAAGAGACTGCGTTAGCGCGTGGAGGTTGTGGACGAGGTCAGCACGAGGGGCGGCTCGGGCGCGATGACGTGTGGGACGCCAACTGGCCGGCGGCGGGCTCCTCCGTCGGGGTCTTGGCGATGCGGCCCGGCGCGGACACCGCCAAGTCGTCTCCACGGAATCTTCCAGAAGCCATCGCAAGGCGTGATTCCCGCTTCTTGCAGGAGCGAGGCCCGTCTCGCCCTTGCGAAACGCGGTCACAGTCAGCACGAACTGAAAACGGAAACGCCCCCTTTCAACAAGGGGCTCTTGGAAGGAACATCCACGTGGGTTTGATGAGAATCGGGCGGAAACGAAGTGAAAATGCCCGAAAGAGAGAGTGGTCGGGGTGATTGGATTTGAACCAACGCTCTCTTGACCCCCAGTCAAGCGCCTTAGACCGGGCTAGGCCACACCCCGACAACGTGTACCATGAGAATCATAGCAGACCCTGGGCCGCAGGCACAAGGCGCGGGCGATTGTTGCCTGGCGTGGCAAGCCGCCGGTGCCGCGCGCCCGGCCGGGTGTCTTTGAGCGCCCCTACGGCTCGATGCTATACTGAACGCGTGTTCAGTTGCGTCTACGGGCGCCCTCGCAGCGATGACAACACCTGCCCGCGGAATCGTGTCCATGCCGGAAAAAGCCTACATCAAGACGTTCGGCTGTCAGATGAACGAGCATGACAGCTTCCGAATGATGGACCTCCTGCGCGAGGCGGGATATGGCATTGCCGAATCGCCGGACGACGCGTCGGTCATCCTGCTGAACACGTGCAGCGTGCGGCACAATCCGGAAAACAAGGTGTACAGCTTTCTGGGCGCGCTGCGGCGGCGGAAGATGCAGCGGCCGGACATCATCGTGGGCGTAGCGGGCTGCGTCGCGCAGCAGGAAGGCGAACGGCTGCTCGAACGGGAGAAAGCGCTGGACCTCGTCTTCGGCCCGGATAACCTGTTCCGCTTGCCGGAGATGCTTGAAGCCGTGAAGCGGGGCGAGCGCGTGTGCGCGACGCAATGGCTGCCGCGCGAGCGGAAGATTCAGAATTTCATCCCGGAGGAATGGGTGGAGCGGGGCCATGTGGACGGCGTGAAGGCGTACATCGCCATCACGAAGGGGTGCAACAACATGTGCACCTTCTGTATCGTGCCGCACACGCGCGGGCGCGAAGTGAGCCGCGAGGCGGAGAATATCGTGCGGGAAGCGCGCAGTCTGGTCGCCCGCGGCGCGAAGGAAATCTGGCTGCTCGGCCAGAACGTCAACTCGTATCAGGCTTCGCGCAACTACCGGTTCCTCGAACTGCTCGATGAATTGTCGCGCCTGGAAGGGCTCGAGCGCATCCGGTTCACGGCGCCGCACCCGAAAGACTGGAACAAGGAATTGTCGGACCTCATGGCGGCGCGCAAGCGCATCTGCAAGCATTTGCATCTGCCGTTCCAGGCGGGCTCGGACCGCATACTGTCCATGATGCGGCGCAACCATACGCTTGAAGAGTATCTCGACAAGGTGCGCTACTTGCGCTCAGTTGCGCCGGGCGTCGAAATCACCACGGACCTCATCGTTGGTTTTCCAACGGAGAGCGAAGCGGAATTCGAGCGTACGCTCTATTGTCTGGAACAAGCGCGCTTCAGCCAGGTCTATCCGTTCAAGTATTCGCCGCGTCCAGGCACGCCCGCGGCGGGTCTCAACGATGACGTGCCGCGCGAAACCAAGGAAGAGCGCTTGGCTCGCGTGATCGCGGTTCAGGATCGCATCAACGAGGAAAGCCAGCGTGCGCTGGTGGGCACGACGCAGGAGGTGCTTATCGACGGCGCGCATCCGAGGAAGCGGCATGTGATGAGCGGGCGCACGGACGGATACCGCGCCATCAGCGTGCGCGGCGCAACGCTCGAGATTGGCGACCTCGTTTCCGTGCGCGTCGCCGGTTATGCCGGGCACTGGCTCGAAGGCGAACTGGCGGACGTGACTTGCGCGTAGTGCGGGTTCAGTAGAACGTCACGCACACCGGCTTGGGGATTTCCATACTCTGACCAACGGGGGAGAGCGCGCCCGATTCCGCGTCGATGCGGAACAGCACCACGGTATTCGTGTCCTGGTTCGCCGCGACCAGAAAACGCCCCGAGGGATCGATATTGAAATTGCGCGGCGTGCGCCCCTGCGTGGATGTCTCGCCCAACGGGGTAAGCCGGCCCGTGTCTGCGTCCACGGCGAAGGCCGCGACGCTGTCATGTCCGCGGTTCGAGCAATAAACGAACCGGCCCGACGGATGCACGCGGATCTCCGCGGTCGTGTTCTGGCCGTCGAATCCTTCTGGCAGCGTGCCCACGGAATGCAACATATCGAGCCGGCCCTGTGTCGCGTCATAAGCGAATGCGGTGACAGTGCTGCCCAATTCGTTCACAACGTAAGCGAAGCGTCCACTTGGATGAAACGCGAAATGCCGCGGACCCGCGCCGGGAGCAAGCGCCGCGAAGGGCGGGACATTCGGCTCGAGCGTGCCGCCCCGGTCGTCGTAGCGATAGACAAGAATCTTGTCAAGGCCGAGGTCCGCGGCGAATACGAAACGCCCGGCCGCGTCGAGCGTCACGGAATGCGCGTGCGGTCCTTCCTGGCGCTGCGGGTTGATGCTCGATCCTTCGTGCTGGACGAATGCGCAGGCCTCGCCGAGCCGGCCTGCTTCGTCGATGGGCAGCACGACGACACTGCCGCCGCCGTAATTCGCCGCGAGAACGTGGCGGCCCGCGCGGTCCACCGCAACATGGCACGGCCCCCGGCCCACGGACGACGCGGCGTTGAGGAACGTAAGCTTGCCCGTGACGGGGTCGATGGCAAAGGCGTTGATCGTGCCCGGGCCGCCCTCGCCCACGGCATACAGGTGAGGCTTGCTCGGATGGACCGCGAGGAACGACGGGCCCTTCGCACGCCCGGCAAGGCCGAGGTATTCGAGGCGGCCGTCCTCCGCGTGGAGTCTCAGCAGAAAGATACCCTCGTCCGGACCGCTGGCGTAAGTGCCTATATAGACGAACAGAGGCCTCGAGGCTGTTTCCCCAGCGGCGGCGAACCCGGCTTGTGTGAGACCGCTCAGACTCACGGAGATCAGGCCTGCCAAGACCAACTCGTTTCTCATGGCATATCCTTCGGCTGTGCGTGCCCTCCACTATGGCATAATGAGCCGCAAGGTTCCATTATCAAACGCGGAGGCAGCCAAGTCATGAAGCGTCGCGAATTCATGGGAAAATTCGCCGCGTCAGCGGCTCTCGCCGCAAGCGGCGCGGCATGGCGAGGGGCGGCGAGTGCCCGGGAGAACATTTCGTCGGCGGCTGTCTTGCCTCGGCGGTCTATCGGCGCGAGCGGGATCGAGGTCTCCGTGATCGGCTTCAGCGGCATTGTGGCGCGTGACAATACGCCGGAAGCCGTGGCGCAAGTCGTGCACGATGCGATCGAGGCGGGCGTCAACTACTTCGACACGGCGGCTTCCTATGGAAATTCGCAAGAGATGCTTGCCCCGGCGCTCAAGCCATTCCGCAAGGACATTGTCCTCGCCACGAAAACGCGCGAGCGCACGCGCGAAGGCGCGCGGCGCGAGTTCGAGCAGTCGTGCGCTATTCTCGGCACGGACTACTTCGACCTGTACCTCGTGCATGGCATTCAGCATGTGGCCGCCGATGTAGACCCCGTGTTTGCGGCGGAAGGCGCGATGGAATACCTGCTCGAACGGAGGCGGGCCGGTCAAATCCGGTTGCTGGGATTCTCCGCGCATTCAGATGCCGCGGCTCTTGCAGCCCTGGACCGCCACCCGTTCGACTTCTTCTATTACCCGGTCAGTTATGCGCCGTGGCTGAAGGCCGGCTTCGGGCCGTCCGTGCTGGCCGCGGCACGGGAGAAAAGCATCCCGTGTATTGCGCTGAAAGCGTTGGCGCGGCAGAAATGGCCGGAAGGCACGCCGTCCGAAAAACGGCAGGGCAAGCGCTGGTACGAGCCGATTGAATCGCGCGAAGAAGCCTCGCTCGCGCTAAGATGGGCGCTCAGCCAGGCGATCGTGAGCGTGCTTCCGCCCGGCGATGAGAGACTCTATCGCGAAGCCCTCGCCCTGCGCGACAATCTGTCTCCGATTACCGTGGAAGAGACGGAACGGCTGGGTGTGCTGGCGCAGAGCATGAACCCGCTGTTCCCCCGTGCGTGAGGGGGAAGAGGGGGGAGCAGTGAGCCGGGACTGTTCCTACTCTGTCTCTATCCGAAAAACGGCGACGAGGTGGACGATATCAAGGAACTGGCGGTTCGGGAAGAGGCGGCGGCCGGGTCCGTGAAAAAGGGCTCAAGGACCGCACGGGCCGGGTTCTTGCATACGACGATGTTGCCCAATACACCAATTGGGCGTGAGTGGTCCGCCAAACGATGGCTGTCATGACGCAAATCGGCGCTGCCATCGACGGGAATGGCGCATGGCCCGTCACGTGAGGTCTTTCAGGGGCTGGACTCCGCGGCGTTCGCCGGGTCCCAGATGGTTGCGGCTATGTAGCGCTCGGGCCCCGTCTTCAAGTCATTGAAATAATAGATGGTGACGACTTTACCGTCGGGCCGCTGGACGCTTCGGCAGTAGCCGATGTCGCGGTTGGCGCCGTCGTCGCGCAAGACGATGGGCGCGCTCCAGGTCTGGCCGCCGTCGTTACTCAATTTCGCGCAGATGCTGAATGGCGCGGCGCGGTAGCCGTAAGTGAGGCACAGGCGTGTGTCCCGCAACCTGACCAGGCTTGGCGGGTTCCCCTCCCCGAGGGTGTCCACGGGGTCGTTCAAATACGCCCAACTCGCGCCGTTATCATGCGACACATAGGCGTTCAGCCAGCGGTTGTACGACTCTCGGCGGCGCACCACGGTGAACAATGCGTTCTCCGAGAGGCGTACTGTTGCAGGCATGATCGCGAACCCGTCATGCTCCGGTCCAATCCAGGACAAGAACTCCCACGTCTTGGCGCCGTCCGTTGTACGGGCGCAGAAAGGCCGGCCTTCTTTGCCGTTGCTCTTTGCCGCGGTCAGGAACACCGTGCATGCGCGGGGCCCGTCCACGATGTAGTCCGTGCGCGCCGCCACGCCCTGCGCGTCGAAGTCTGGGAAAGCAAAAGGCCCTTTCCAGGTGTGTCCGCGGTCATAAGAGTAGTAAAAGCGCGCGGGGCCCGCATCGACGCTCGACATGCGCAGCGTCATCGCGAAATCCGGGTGTGTGAAGTCCACGCCGCCGGGGCAGGGCGTTGCGGGGGGGACCGCTATCCCGGGAAGTTCCGTGCCGTGCAGCGCACGGCCTTGAGGAAGAAGGTATCCGCGGCCGTTCGGATGCTCGACGGTCCATGTCTCGCCTCCGTCCAGACTGCGCGCGAGGCAGTGTTCTTCGGGTTTCTCGCGGTCGATGTGGTGCCGGTCGGGGCCGAGGTCCTTGTAATGGCCGCGCGAGAAGCCGACAAGTATCTCGTTGTCCCAAATCCAGATGCCGTGGTTGGCGGGCCAGCCGCCGAACCGGCCAGGCTCGTAGTAAACCATGACGTGCTTTTCCACAAAATCGGACTTCGGCTCCGGCTGCGCGGCAAGCAAACAACACACTATTGTCATCATGACGACGCGCTCCTTCTTCATCTTTGCGCTTTGCGTATTTCTCATGTCCGCTGCGATGAGACACTGGAAATTCAAGCGAAGGAGATAGTGTTCTCTTTCGCATGAACTACGGTTCCAGGAACGCGCTGGCTTCGCGGCGTGTGTCCGTCCAATCGAGTTCCAGCCAATGTCCGTTGCACCGGAAGACCGCCTGATCGCACGGGAACGACGCTTGCGCATAGGGATTCTCGTAGCGCGGGTAGTTGTCCAGCGTCACAACAGCGCCGTTCTGCCGCAACGGACCGGTCCAGCCGAAGGAGAGGCGACCTTGTGACGGTGACTCATAGCTGACACGCAGACCAGTGACACTAATGCGGGCGCCAAGAATGCGGTCCACGAATGCCTCAAAATCGCCGTCCGTCGCGCGCCTGCCCATCTCGCAGATGTAGACGTTCCGCCGCCCTCGCACGATCAATTCCCGGCCCTGATCTTCGCCCGGCCGGTCCTGCCAACGGTATGGACGATGCGAATACAAGGCGAGATATCCGTCGCCGCGCCGCGCGAACACCCAGCCGCCCCGTTCGATGCATTCATCGAAACAATCGCGGGGCAGCCACGCATGCGTGAAGAAAAGTGCGGTCGGCACGTAGAGACTTGGCCAGCGCGTGATGTTGTATATCTCGAGCACGACATTCCCGACCTGTGCCGCGCGCGGCAACACGCCGTAGCCGGTCCAGTAGTTGGGTGATTTCCCCAGCCGCCGCGCCGGATGCGAAGTGAAGCAGACGGCATCGGGGCCGAGCGTGGCCTGCCAGATATGCTGCTGATCGCCGCCGAAGCCCCGCCGGTAGTCCTGGGCGGTGCTCAACAGGAAGTCCGGCGTCCTGTGCGTGTAGATGTTCACTTCCTCGCGCGTGTTGCGGCATGCGTCCTGTTGGAAGAAGATGCTCGCGAGCGGCAGCACGCCCCAGTTCCGGCCCTGCAACAGCAGTTGCTGAAACGATTTCGCTTCCGAGAAGAATTCGTTCTCCCACCAGCCGAAGCTGTCTAGCATATCAACCCACAGGTTTATTGTCCGCGGATGCGCGTACGCTTCCAGGCTCAGCCACGTCATTCCGTCCTCGAGATTGTCGAAGCGGAGGCCCCACTGCGCGGCGTCGCGAACGCGGATACCCATGCGCTGCCGATGCACCATGGCCTCATGATTTTGCGTTTCCGATATTTCGTACAGGACGCGCGGCACGTGGTAATTCCTGGACAGGGCCAGGCAGACTGCGCTCATGCCGCGGCCTTCGATGCCGCCGCGGCCGAACGCCATCCGCTGGGTGTCCGATGTGTTCTCGGCGCGCGCGTGTTTCCGTTCGCGCTCATACGTGCGTCCGTGCGTGCCGCCGAACACGCCCCGGAACGAATTGCAGGCCATGTCCGCCAGCAGCAGGTGGGCCACCATCGCTGCTCGTGCAGCCATCTCGGGGTCGCCGCAGAAATCAACGAGGTTGAGCAGCGCCGTCAGGTCCGCGTCATAGTAGACGTTCGACAGCCACTCGCTGAACCCTGAGCGGAACCGCAGTTCGAGCCACCGCAACACGCGCGGGCGCATCACCGCCATCTGTTCGCGGCCTGTCCTGCCCGAGTTCGTGAATACGGCGTCGGGGAAATACTGGCCCGCGAGGTAGCCTGCCGAGGCGAACAGGATGTGGTGGTTTTCCGACCACGTGCACATCGAGTCCGTCCCCGGTTCGTCGGGCCAATACTTGAACCCGAGCGCCGAGCGCTGTACGCGCTCCCATTGCGTGGCTGTGAGACCCCGTGCTTCGGGGAACTGGTACAGCAGGCGAAGGACGGCATGCATGTCGAAATCGGCGCAATCGCGCCGGCTGTCGATCTCATTCAGGCTCGCCTCGAAGGCGGACCATTCCGCGGCTTCGCCCGCCGCCAGCCACGCGAGCTGGGCATACGCGCCTCCGCGGCCGCCGTTGACCAGATGCGAGAGGTATTCCGCGCGCCGCGCGGCGAAGTCTGGCAGGAGCACGACCTGATCGAAACCGGGCTGGTCCGCCTGGCAGGGCGGCCGGGGCTGTGCCGCGGCGATCACCGGGCAGAGGATCAACAGCGCCAGCGCCGCAACCGCGACCGGGATTCGAATCAGGCTTCGATTCGTCACTCTGGCCTCGGGCCGGCCTTTGCGGCCGCTTCGACCGGAAACGCGGGGTCGCCCGGCGCGATGCCGAAGGTATTCTCGCGCAGGTCGAGGTTCTCGGGGCCGGTCTGATTGAATCTAACCGGGTCGCCCGAGGTGTTGTAGATGATATTTCCTTCCACGAGGTACCCTTTGCTCCCTTGGTCAAAGAAGATGCCGTTGTTCGGCGCGCCGCCATGGGCGAACGCGCTCCGGTGCACGTCATACAAGAGGTTTCCGCGCAACACCGTGCCGGGCTGCAACCCGAGCGTATAGATCCCGCCGCCGTCCGCGAGCATCTTCATGACGTCATGCACGTCGTTGTATTCGACGAGGCAACTTCGCTGGCTGGTTTCGGATTCGTCCCAGCGGAAGCCGATGGAGATGCCCGTGTACGGCATGTCCGTCACGAGGTTGTGCGTGATGCGGGTGCCGTCGCAGAACGCGTCGAAAATGCCGACACAGCCGTGATTCACCGCGCCGCAACGCCGCACCGTGCAATCCGCAACCGCGTTGTTCCGCGGCACGAACCGCGGTTCCAGCCAATCTGCGGACAGAGAGGAATCGCCCGCCAACTCCTTGCGGCGGGACCATTCCTCGCCGCGCCAACCCACCATGATGCCGTTGCCCCCGATGTCTTCGAGGCTGCAATGACCGGCGATATTGTCGCGGCAAGCCGCGCCGAAAACGATGCCGCACGCCCCGGTATGCGCAACACGGCATCGCTTCATGCGGCAACCCTCGGCATACTCGAACTCAATCGCGCCGGGCAGCACGAACGCCGGCGCTTCCATCGTCGTGCCGTGGTGGCCGGCCTGAATGCCGACATACCCGAACTCGGGCAAGGGCCATTCCGTGTGCTGGAACGTCAACCCGACGAAGCATACGTTGCGCACCGGCGCTTCGGGCGCGCCGCGAACGACCAGCAGCCGTTCCAGACGCGGGGCGACCATCTCCTCCGCGTTGGGGTCTTCGCCGTCCGCCGCGTAATACGTCAAGACCCCGGTGCGGCGGTCCAGATACCACTCGCCCGGCTCGTCGACCAATTCGGGTGCGTTCTCGACATGGCAGGGTTTGCCGGGGCTTGTGGTCGTTGCGTCGCCATGGCCGATCCAGCCCGCGGGATGCCGGGTATGGATGACCGCTCCGTCGTTGGAGGCAATGCGCGCGCGTGTAATCGACCAGTTCTGGTAAACGACCAGTTCCGCGTCGCCATTGGCGAGGCCGCCCGCGGGCGGCGCTTGATCCAGCGTGATGGCCGTCACCTCCGGGTTGACTGCCGTAACGTGCAGCAGACCGTTCCCATTCGGGAAACGTCCGCGCGGCAAGCGCTGGCCGCCTCGGAATAACTGGCGAAAACACCACGTTCCGGACGCGACATCCGGCAGCGTAGCCGTCCAGCGCCCGTCCGCTCCCTTTTTCCAGCCGGTAATTCGCTCTCCGCCGCTGAAAATTGGCTGCTCTTTCTCATACGCGGTGTAGAGGATGCTGTGGCCGCCGGCGCCGGAATCCTGCGGCCCCAGCGTAAACGGTGCATCGAGGTAATACACGCCGCCGCGAACATACACGACCACGTCCGCGTCGAGTCCCTGATAGACAAGATGCCGGACGGCGTCCCGAGCGCGATGCAGTGTTGCGAATGGCGCCTCAATCGTGCCTTCGGCGCGGTCATCGCCGTGCGGAGCGACGTAAAATGCGGCGGGCGATACAGCGCCCGCGCAGGCGAACGCCTGGACCAGCAGAATCACGGTTTGCAGCATGACATTGCCCTCGCAATTGGTTTTCAGACGCGCCCTAAGATAGCGCACCACCGGCGTCCCGGGAAACTCCTGCCCGCGGGACGCCAGACGGGCGCCGTGACTGCCGCGCGCGGATTCGCCATGTGCCGCGAGATTTGTGTTATTCTGACGCAGAACATGCCGCAAGAAATGGACGGAGGGCTTGGGCATGACGCGTCGTGGATTTACGCTTATAGAACTCCTCGTGGTGATTGCGGTCATCAGCATCCTCGCGGGGATGCTGTTGCCCGCTCTGGGGCGGGCGCGGGAGTCGGCGCGGCGGACAAGCTGCTCGAACAATCTGCGCCAGCTCGGGCTGGTGCTCGAGATGTACGCGAGCGAGCAGGGGGGCGCGTTTCCAGTGGTCCAGCCGTATATCGGCGACCAATGCGATGAAAAAAACACCAACGTACTGATGTTCGACGGCCGCGCGATTTATCCGGAATATCTGTCGGATATTCGCGTGCTGGCGTGCCCGTCGAGCCCCGACGCATCCGATCGCGTCAAGGCCGGCTCCTGGAATCGCCCCGACGGACCCGGTGGCCAAAGGCGCGGCGGCTCGGTCAATCCGTGCCTGCTCGACCAGACCTCCTATCTGTACACGGGCTGGCTCCTGCGCACCGAAGACATCGCGGAGGTCGGCACCCGCGACCTATCGGAAATATTTCTTACGGCATTCAGGGATGTGTTGGAGAGCAAGGACCCCGGCCTGTTGGACCAGCCCTGGATGTTCGTCGACGATTTCGCGAAAGAGCACGAAATCATGCGCCTGCGCCAGGGGCTCAATCGCTTCCTGATCGAAGACATCAACGAACCGTCCAAGACTTCCCGCGCGGAGAGCGCCGTTGCCGTGATGTTTGACCGCGTTGACTTCGACCCCCAAGGGTTCAATCACGTGCCCGGCGGCGGTAATGTCCTTTACATGGACGGGCACGTCGAATTCTTGCGTTACCCGGGCGAATTCCCCGTTAGCCGGGCATGGGCCGAATTCATCGACCTGATGAACCTCTGAACAGGCGCCGGCGCGATGTACGGCTGGGTCAGCGGCCTCCCCATTGCCAGACCAGCTGCGCGATCTCCGGGCTGTTCTCTTGCGCGAGCATCAAGGGCGTCTTGCCCGCCGCGTCCTTCTTGTTCACGTCGGCGCCCTGCGTCACCAGGATTCGGACCATCTCCAGAGCCCCCGCCTGGATAGCCAGATGCAGGGGCGTGTTGCCGGCGCCATCCAGTGCGTCCGGGTCTGACCCAGCCGTCAGCAGGGGAAAGAGCACGTCCAACTGCTTGTGACGGACAGCCAGGTGCAGCGGAGTGTTGGCCTCTCCGTCACGTTCGTTGACGGACAGTCTGCCGCCGGCCCCGTAGCGGCTCCAGTCCTCCATGGCGGCGCGAAACAGGGTCTCATTGCCCTTGATCGCCGCGATGTGAAGCAATGTATGGCCCTCGGGCGTCTTCCGGTCGAGCTTGCCACCGTTAGCGAGCAGGAACCGCACCATTTCAACCTGCCCGTGCCACGCGGCCAGTTGCACGGCGTCCCAGCCGTCATTCGTCGTCAGAGTGGGGTCGGCGTAATAGCTGACCAATAACCGGGCCATCTCGAGGTTCCCGTGGCGCGCGGCGCGGTGCAGCGGTGTTACGCCGTCCGCGTCTTGCAGGTTCGCGCGCGCGCCGGAGCGCAACAGCTTCTCGACTGCGGCGAGGTCGCCGTCGCGCGCGGCGCGATGCAGCGCCGTGAGACCGTGCGCGTCCTGCCGGGCCGGGTTGTTCGGACGGCACGCGCACAGCGCCAGCGCCACGAACACGGCGGTCGCGCGCAAGCCCATATACAGCGGTCTTGTCCTTTTCTTGAACATGGCACTCTCCAATTATCACAATACAGATGAAGCGCCGCCCCTGCAAGGGCAGCCGCCGTGCCGGCGGCGAGGCGCGGAGCCGGTGCCGTCCGTGGAGAAGGAAGAATACGCCATCCTGGACCGCGTCCAGGACGCTCATTGGTGGTATCGCGGCTTATGCGCGATGCTTGAAGACGCGCTGGATAACGGCTTGCCGACAGGCCATCGCGATGCACGGCTATGCTGCGACGCGGGCTGCGGCGCGGGTGTCGCCTTTCCGGTGTTGCGCCAGTCGGCGCGGGTCATCGGCGTCGATTGCGCGGAGGAGGCGCTGCGTTTCTGCGTTCTTCGTGGCGAGCACAGGCTTGCCCGGGCTTCCGTGACGGCCATTCCTCTTGCCGATGCGTGTTTCGACCTCGTCGTGTCCTGCGACGTGCTCTATCATCGCGGTGTACACGATGAGGCATTGGCTGTGCGCGAAATGTGCCGCATCCTCAAACCGGGCGGCCTCCTGCTTGTCAATGTTCCCGCCTATGAATGGCTGCGTTCCTCGCACGACGCCGCCATACATACCGGCAGGCGTTTCACCCGTGCGCAAGTGATTCGTTTGCTTGATCAGAACGGATTCGAAACGGTCCGAGCGACGTACTGGAACACGCTGTTGTTTCCCATCGTCGCCGCGGTTCGTGTTTGGCGCAGGGCGGTCCCGCGTGCCCAGTCGGACCTGAGCGGCCCCCGGCCCGGCTGGCGCCAGGCCGCTCCCGCGGCCGTGCTTACCCTGGAACGGCGCATCCTCAGGCGGATTTCGCTCCCGTTCGGAGTGTCTATCTTCGCCGTCGCGCGCAAGGCGTAAGCCAGGCTGCCTGCGTTTTCCGTCGTATCAGCGTCCTGCGCGGCCCGTTGGTATGTTATTGCCTGTACGCGTTATACTTGCGGCGGGTTGGAACGGGGACAAGACTATTTCCCTTTCCGCCCGGGCCGTATGGCTATCCCGGGGAGCACGCGCCCGGACCTTTCCTGCGGCAAACGGAGACAATGGCGAATACGCGCAAAAAACTGGCCCGGCGCAGCATCGAGCGGCGCATCCTGACATCCATCCTGTGGGTGGGCGTCATTCCCATGGCCATTGCGCTCACCCTTGGGTATTTTGCCGCGCACGAGGGGCAACGCATCGCCGTACAGCAGAACCTGGAAACGGCTGCGAGCAAGACCGCGCTGGGCGTGCAACTGGCCATCAAGGGCCGCCAGCGCGGCGTTGTCCGGCTGACGCAAGACCCGATTATCACGGAGGCGCTCGGCCGCCTGCGTCTTGGCGAGACGATGGACCGGGACGCCGTCATGCAACGGCTCAGAAGCGAAACCTCGGCCGCTGCCGACCTTCAGTCCCGATTCCATCTCTACGATGCCGCTGGCCGGCACCTTGTGGGGACGGACGCCGCTTCGCCAGATGAAGAGGATCACCCCGAATGGGTGGGAACCATCGATTCCGTGCAATTCAAGAGCCTGTACCCCGCGTCCACGGGCGAAGGGTATACCGCCCGCGTCGTCGGCCCCGTGTATGCTCCCGGCTCCGAAACGGTTCTCGGTTTTGTCGCGGATGACCAGAATATCGAAGACTTGCTTCGTTTTGTGCTGCGCCAGGGCAGCTGGGAAGAAGGCCCGGTCGGCAGCAACGACGTCTACGAGGTAGTCTACCTGGGCGACCTGTTTTCCGCTACTGCATACCTCGATTCCGGCGTCGACCCTTCCGACCCGGACGTCACAGTCAGTCCCGTGGTCGAGACCAGCGTTGATCCCCAGCTGGCCGAGCTTTTGCGCAATGCCAGGAAGGACTTCGATTCCTTCTCGATCTGGAATTACCGGAGCCGCGGCGAGAGCATCCACGCGCTCATCGCCTATCACCGTCTCATGCCGGAGCGCAACCTCTTTATCGTGGTGTACCGGCCGCGCATGACCGTCTTCGCCAATATCAACCTCGCCGCGGTCATCAGCTTTGTTGTCAGCGTTATCATCATTGCGCTCTTCTGTATCGTCGCCTACCGCAACGTCCACAACAACATCATTCGCGCCGTTTCGCTGCTCAATGAAGGCGCGCAGATCATCAAGCAGGGGGATTACGAGCTTAAACTCAAGATTGGCACGGGCGACGAGATTGAACAACTTGCCAATTCCTTTAATGAGATGGCGTCGGCGTTGCGCCGTAATATCAAACAGCTCGAGGAATCAGAAGAAAAGTACCGCAGTCTGATTACCTCGATGCGTGACGGCATCTACCAGACCGATCCCGCCGGCCGCATCCTCTTCATGAATCCGGCGGGCGTCGAAATACTTGGTTTCCGCACCGTGGACGACGTCATGAGCCGTCATCTGCGCGAACTGTTCGTCGAGGAGGATGATTTTGTGCGGCTCACGCGCGAATTGGCCCGCCGCGGCTACATCGAACGCACCCGCGTCTGGATGCGCCGCAGTGACGACCGCGCCATTTGCGTCGAGATTACGGCGAACCGGGTCGAGAGCCGCGAAGGCGCGATCCTCGGCATGGAAGGCGCGTTTCGCGATGTGACGCAGAGCGTGCGTCTTGAACAGGAGGCCCGCGAACGGTCGGAGCGTATCAGCGCGATCAACCAGATTGCGAACGTCATCAACTCCAGCCTCGAGGCCGGGCGCGTCTACGAAAGTATCGTTGGCGAAGTGCGGAAGGTTGTCACGTTCGACTATGCCTCCGTTTCCCTCCAAGGGAAGGACGGGGACGGTTTTGAGACCCGGCAACTTTGGCCGGAGCCGGACGACGGCGGGGCCGCCGTGGTGCGCCGGGAAGAAGACTCGTCCTGTGTCGCATGGGTCGCGCGCGAAGGCCATACCTTGATCGTTGACAACCTCGGCGGCGCTTCCGCGGAACTCGCGCGCCAGTTCCCGCCAGGCACCTTGAGCTGTCTGTGCACGCCCCTGCACGCGAATGAGCGCATCATCGGCTCCCTCAACCTCGGGGCCGCCCGCAACAGCGCGTTTACTACGCACGACATCGAAGTGATGGAACAGATGGCCCCGCACGTCGCCATCGCCATTCGCAACGCGGTCCTGATGGACAACCTCCAGCATTCGCTCGACGAGGTCACGCAGGCCCGCGAAGAACTCCACCGCGTAAATGAGGAACTCAAGACCCTCGACGAGATGAAGACGAATCTGCTCTCCAACGTCTCGCACGAACTGCGCACGCCCCTTGTCGCCGTCATGGGGTATACCGACATGATCCTCAACGGCAAGGCGGGCCCCGTGAATGAGACGCAGCGGGAGTATCTCGGCATTACGCTGCGCAACGTCGAAAAGCTCGTCACCTTGATCGAGAATCTGCTGGACTTCTCCCGGTTGCACCGTGGCCAGGAGGAACTCGTGTTCGATGTGTTCGACATGGTCGATTGCGCCCTCACCAGCATTCAGATCATCCAGCCCGTGGCCGACAGCCGCGGCATTGCTGTGACGCTGAACGCGCCGCCGGAGCCCGTGCTGGTGGAAGGCGACAAGGGGAAACTGGGCCAAGTCTTCAACAATCTGCTTTCGAACGCGGTGAAGTTCAATCGGCAGGGCGGTCAGGTGTGCGTGGATATCCGCATCAACGGCGACAACGTCGAGGCGTCCGTCAGCGACACGGGCATTGGCATCCCGAAAGAGGCGCAAGACAAGGTGTTTACCCGCTTCTATCAATACGACGCCACGTCCACGCGCAAATATGGCGGCACCGGCATCGGCCTTTCCATCAGCCAGGACATCATGCGCCTGCATGGCAGCCGTATCACGATCCGCAGCGAAGAGGGTCGGGGCAGCACCTTCCTGTTCACGCTGCCGCTGAGCAATGTGCGCCACCCCGCGCCGGAGGGGCAGACGCCGCCGCTGCCCTTGCCGGTGGAAACGCACCTGCTCGTGTGCCTCGTGACGCAAGACCGCGCCCTGAGCGGGCAAGTGCGCAACATGCTTCTTTCCGAGCGCATGGATATCATCCACGCCGCGTATCCGGCGTTCGCGGTGACGCTGGTCAACCGGTACAACCCCGACTGCATGATCGTCGATACGCAGGTCGGCCCGCTGGGAAGCGTCGTACTCGACGAAATCCTCGCCGACCCGTCGGCGTCAAGCGTCCCGGTGATTCTATTGACCAACGACGACCACCTGTATGCCCGGTATCGTAACGTCGTCGCGGGGCGCATCAAGCGGGGGTTTCGGCGGAGCACACTGCTCAGCGGCATCCACTACGCCCTGAGCAAAGGCGTTAGCACAGGCGAACAATTGGGTCACAAGATTCTTACCGTCGACGATGACCGCGAAATCTGCACCTTTATCCGCCGGTGTCTGGAACCGGAAGGTCATGTGGTCGACCAGTGCGCCAGTGGCGAGGAAGCGCTCGAGCGGATGGCCACGGGCGAATATTGGCTGGTGTTGCTCGACATCGCCATGCCCGGCCTTGACGGGTGGGAAACCTGCGCCCGCATCAGGGCCAACCCGGCCCTCGCGGGTGTCAAAGTCTACCTCGTGACGGCCAAAGCCGTCGACAAGACCCTGCAGCAAATCCAGGAATCGGGAGCGGATGGATACCTGCTCAAACCGTTCAAAGCTGAAGACCTCTTAACGCTGATCCAGGGCTTTGAAACGTCACGAGGCGTGAAACTATCACCGTGAGAACCCGATCGCTTCCGCCTGCTGCCGTTCCAGACCGGCCCTTTCTGACCCTGTTGCGCTACAATGCGCCGTATTGGCGGGAATACGCCGCCGGCGCCGCGCTCGCGTCCATTCACGCGCTTCTCGGACTGGCCATGCCCCTGGTAGTCCGCGGCGTGGTCGGCGCGTTCGAATCCCGAACCATAACGGGAACGGGGCTGGCGGGTTTTGTCTGCGGATTGATAGGGGTGTTTCTTGTGGCGGGCGTGGCGCGCTATTTCCAGCGCACGCTGATGATTAACGCCTCGCGCAAGTTTGAGTACGACCTGCGCAACGATTACTACGCCCGCGTGCTGGCCTTGTCGCGCGCGTTCCTTAACCGGACCAGCACCGGCGACATCATGGCCCGCGCCACGAACGACATCAATTTCGCGCGCGACTTCATCGGCCCCGGCATCATGTATACGATTGACATGCTGCGTGTGCCGGCAAGCCTCGGCATGATGCTTTGGCTAAGCGTGAAATTGACCTTCATCGCCCTTGTGCCGCTGCCGTTTCTCTCCATCGTTGTCTATGTGCTCGTCCGTTACATCCACCGTCAGTCCCGGATTGTGCAGGAACAGTACGGAACAGTAACCGCGCGTGTCCAAGAAAACCTTGCGGGCGCGCGTGTCGTGAAGGCCTATGGCATCGCCGACCGCGAAGTGGCGCGTTTCCGCGAGGAATCCGAACGATATATGCGCGAAAACCTGCGTCTGGTGGCCATAACCTCCTTCGCGTGGCCGCTGATCGGGCTGTTGATTGGCGGCGCCATCCTGCTCATCATCTGGCGCGGTGGTGGTTACGTGATTCAGGGCTCTCTGCGTGTAGCGGACCTGACGGCCTTTCTCGTCTGCCTGATCATGCTTGCACTGCCCCTGGCCCAATTCGGCTGGGTGCTTACCCTGTACCAGCGCGGCGCGGTCGGAATGAACCGCATCAGCGAGGTGCTCGCGACGGAACCGGACATTCGGGACGGCGCGAGCACACGCCGCGACGCCTGTATCACGCACGGGGCGATCCGGTTTGAAGAGGTTTCTTTCGCGCACGGGCCGACGCCCGTACTGCAGAACGTATCGTTCGAAGCGCCCGCGGGCCGGGCCCTGGCCATCGTCGGGCCCACCGGTTCCGGCAAGAGCACCGTCGTGGCCCTGTTGACCCGCGAATACGATCCCCAGTCCGGGCGCATTTGCATCGACGGCGTCGACCTGCGCGAACTGCCCTTGGCCGTTCTGCGCGACGCTGTCGGCTGCGTGCCCCAGGATACCTTCATCTTTTCCGACACCATTCGGCGCAACCTTCTGCTGGGGCGGACCGGCGCCACCGATGCGGAGCTGCGCGATGCGTGTGAAGTAGCCCAGTTCGCGCCCGACGTGGCCGGGATGGCTATGGGATACGACACGCTGCTCGGCGAGCGCGGCATTAATCTGTCTGGCGGTCAGAAGCAACGCCTGGCCCTGGCCCGCGCCATTGTGCGCAACCCGCGCGTTCTCATCCTGGACGATGCCCTGTCGAGCGTCGACACCCACACGGAAGAACGCATTCTGCGCGGTTTGCGCGGCGTCATGGCCGCCCGCACAAGCATTATCATCTCCCACCGCATCTCGGCGGTACGCGAGGCGGACCTTATCCTTGTTCTTCAGGACGGGCGCATTGTCGAGCGCGGCAGTCACGCCGCGCTTATCGCGCACGGCGGCCTCTATGCCGGCATGTACCGGCGGCAGTTGCTCGAGAAGGCCCTGGAAGACGAATCGTGAGCGAAGGCTATCACCACGAAGACGAGGCGCCGCAACGCGCTTACGACGCGCGGCTCATGCGCCGTCTGCTCGGCTACGTGCGGCCCTACCGTCGCTGGATGTTGACAGCCGTCGCGCTACTGTGTGTCGTCGCGGTCATCAGCAACCTCACGCCGCTCCTCATCATGTGGTCCGTGGACCGTTATATCGCCAGTGCGCCGAACGTGCCGGGAGCAGGCGCGGAACACGCGGCGGACACCCAGGCCGCCGATGCCAGCATGGACAGACTGTTCCGCCTGACAACCATCCTGGCCGGCCTGATAGTGACAGAGGCCATTCTCCGTTACATCCAATTGTTGATTGTGTCCTTCGTGGGCCAGCGCACCATGCTCGAGATGCGGGTGGGGCTTTTCAACCACCTGCAGCGCATGCCGCTGAGTTTTCTCGACCGCCACCCCGTGGGCCGCCTCATGTCGCGCGTCACCAACGACGTGGAGCGCATACAGCAGACTATCGTGTCCGGCGTCGTCGATGTCTGCAGCGACCTGCTCACCCTGGCCGCGGTCCTCTGTTTCATGTTCGCCATCAACTGGGAACTGGCGCTCATTTCGCTCAGCCCCGTGCCTCTTGTCCTCGTTGTGAGCGCCTTGTTCCGCAAACATGCACAGCACTCATTCCTGGAAATCAGGCGCAAGATCGCCGGTCTCAGCGCGTACCTGCAGGAAACCCTCAGCGGCATGCGCGTCGTGCAGCTGTTCCGCCGCGAGCAAGCCTGCGCGGCGGAATTCGACCGCAAGAACGCGGACCATCGCGACGAGTGGTTCCGGCAGGTGCGCAACTTCGCCCTGTATTTTCCCGCCGTGGATTTCCTGGGCGCGCTCTCCGTTTCGCTGATAATCCTCTACTGCGGCGTTCAGTTCTTGCGCACGGAAGCCCTCGTGTCCGGCGTCGCCTCCGTGGGCACCCTGTTCGGCTACGTATTCTGGGCCGAACGCTTCTTCGGACCCATTCGGGCCCTGGCCGACCGCTACAACATGCTGCTCGAAGCGATGGCCTCATCTGAGCGTGTCTTTCAACTCCTGGATACCGCGCCTGACATACTGGACAAGCCGGGCGCGGCCGCTCCGCCCCAATGCGCGGGCAGGGTCGACTTCGATGGTGTGGGATTTGCCTACGAAGAAGGCCGGCCTGTGCTCCAGGATATCGACCTGCATATTGCGCCGGGGGAACGCGTCGCCATCGTGGGGCATACCGGCGCAGGCAAGAGCACGCTCATCAGCCTGCTTACCCGCTTCTACGACGTCACGGAAGGCGCCATCTGCGTCGATGGCGTCGATGTGCGGGACTACGAGCAGGTCGCGCTCCGCCGCAGGATTGGACTTGTGCTGCAGGACGTCTTTCTGTTTTCCGGTTCCGTCGCGGAAAACATCCGCCTGGGCAACCGCGATTTGGACGACGCCGTGGTGCGACAGTGCGCCGCCTATGTGAACGCGGCCCGATTCATCGAGCGGCTGCCCGGCGCATACGCATATGAAGTGGGCGAGCGCGGCTGCAATCTCTCGACGGGGCAGCGTCAGCTCCTTGCTTTTGCGCGAGCGCTTGCGCACGGCCCGCGCATTCTCGTGCTCGATGAGGCAACCTCGAGCGTGGACCCCGAATCCGAGGCGCTTATCCAGGACGCAATCAACAAGCTCCTGGCGGGCCGCACGTCGATCGTCATCGCGCACCGCCTGAGCACCATTCAGCACTGCGACCGCATCGTGGTCCTGCATCACGGCCGTATCCGCGAAATGGGCACGCACCAGGAACTCCTGGCCCTCGGCGGCTTGTATCGCACCCTATATGAGTTGCAGTATAGAGACCAGGCGCTCACGGAGAGGACATGATTCAAGCCCCTGACGGCGGCTCGAGACGCAAGGGTCCGCAGATGGACGATCACATAATTCAGGTCCGCTTGGAAACCGGGGACCGGAACCATATTCTCAGACAGGCCTCCCCTTCGCCGGAATTGCGGCGGATGTTGCGGCTCGGCCTCGTAGATGGCAACACGGTCGTCTGCCGCATGACGTCCCTGGACGTTGCCGAATTGCTCGACTGCATGTTTACGCTCTCGGAGAACGCCCCCAGAAAAGAAGACCGCGAACACTTCCGGCGCGTCTTGGTCCAGTTGACGGGGGAAATGAATGAAGAAGCGTCCGGCGGCGAGGCGCGCACGGACGCACCCGGCTTCGTTGAACCGCGCCACCCGTGGGCCGAACCGCCGCGGGATAATGGAAACGGAACTATGCCACAGATGGCAGGGCCGGATGTTGAGGCGCTGGCCCGTCTTGGGGACGAACCGATGCCCGAACTCTGCGACTTGTCGTTGCCGGAGCTCATCGCCCTGATAGATGGCGGCATTGGAGCGGACTCCAGCGTCGTGCTGCTGAATACGGACGTTGAGGCGGCGGCGGTGGAGGGGACCCGATTTCTCCGGAATGCCCGCACCTTTCTCCATGCCGTGGACGAGATGGGGCATATCAAGGCGACGGATGCCGGCAATCTGAATCGCGCCTTTGTCTCGCAGATGCTTGACAATCTCGACCTGGTGAAGGGTTATCGGGACAGGATTCGCCATTTCTGCAAGGCCATCAGGGAGTCCGACGTGCATCCCATTCACGTCCTGCGCATTGTGCTGACCCTCGCGGGGTTGCTCAGTCTGCGGCACGGACGGTTCCGCGTGACGCGCAAGGGCAAGAGCCTCATGAGGGAAGAGCACCTCACTCAACTCTATGCGAGGCTTTTCTTGACCTTCATTGACAAATTCAATCTGGCTTGCCTCGACTGCGGGCCTGAGTGCCCAGAAATCCAGGACGCCTACTGCTACACGCTTTACGCCGTGGCGCGCAAACTCAAGAAATGGGTCACGCCCAAGGCCATGGCGCAGCGCGTTCTGTTGCCGATGACCTACAAGTTGCTGAATCCCGTTGAATATGACATCGCGACATTGCTCACCAATACACGTATCCTGGAGCCGCTCGCGGAATTTGGCCTGCTTGAGGTCGAATACGCATATGAGCCCAAGGTGTTTTGGAGTGAACCGAAGCGCGTTCGCAAGACGCCCCTCTTCGACCGGTTCATAAGTTTCTCGTTCCCGGACACGGCGCTGGAAGAAGAGCAGGGCCCCTCGGGGCCGTAACAAACGAAGAGAGGACCGAATATGGAAGCAGTGACCTTCGTCATGCTGTTGATTGCCACGGACCAATTGCAGCAGCTACAGGGCGTACAGGTGGTCGACGCCCGGCCCATCGAAGCCTATGCCGCCGCGCATTTGCCTGGCGCGCTGCACCTCGACCCCGCCACACTCTCGGAGGAACGGGACGGCGTACAGGGATTGCTGAAACCCGTCGAGACGCTTGCCGCGCTGTTGTCTGAAGCCGGGTTGCAGCCCGCCCGTCACGTTGTCGTCTATTCCGGAATGGACAAGCCGGACGACCTCAAGAATGCGGCCCGGCTGTTCTGGATTCTGGAATATCTGGGTTTCCCCCGAGTATCGGTGCTGGACGGCGGTTTCGCAAAGTGGCGGGCTGAGGGCCGTCCTGTCGAAGCGGGGGCGCCGCCCGTGCCCCCGGAACCCGTGCCGGAACTCTCTCTGACGCCCCGCCCGGAATTGCTCGCTGTCCGCGAAGACGTGCTGGCGATTATCGGAACATCCCGCGGAACGTTGGTGGACATGCGGGCGCCGGAGGAATACGCCGGTCTCGCGAAGAAGGATTTCGTGTTGCGCGCCGGGCACATCCCGGGCGCGTGCAACCTGCCTGCAACCGACTTCGCCGTCAAGATGGGCAGCGATATCGCGCCCTACTACACTCTGCGGCCTGTGACTGAATTGAAGCAGGCCATTCAAGGAGACGCCTCCGCGCCGGTCATCACCTACTGCAATACCGGCCGCGACGCGTCCGTGGGTTATCTCGTGTACCGCTTGGCCGGAATTGACCGGGTTGCCGTGTACGACGGTTCCATGGCGGAGTGGGGGAATCACCCCGGCCTTAGTGTCGCGGGCCATGCGACGCAAGAGTGACCGGTCCAAGTGTGTCTGCATCCATAAAGCGGAGAGGAAGTGAGCATGGAGTATCGTCGCTTTGGAGGAACGGAGCTTCAAATCCCCGTAATCACCTGCGGCGCAATGCGCTTTCAGCAGAGCTGGAAAGACGACGACCCGGTCTCAGACGAAAGCCAGCGCAATGTCGAGGAATGCATCCGCCATGCCCTGGAACTCGGCATCAACCATATCGAGACGGCCCGCGGCTATGGCACCAGTGAATATCAACTCGGGAAGGTGTTGCCTTCCCTGCCGCGCGACCGCATCTACGTGCAAACCAAGGTCGGACCCAGCAAGAATGTCGCCGAATTCGCCGAGACCTTCGAGAGGTCCATGAGTCTGTTGCATCTGGACTACGTCGACCTCTTCTCGTTCCACGGCGTGAATGACGATGCGGTGCTCGAAGCCGCCATGGTCTGCATGGATACGGCGCTGGCCTGGAAACGGGAAGGGCGTATCCGCGACATCGGTTTCAGCACGCACGGCGGCGTCGAAACGGTGCGCAAAGCGATAGAAACCGGCGCATTCGAACATGTTAACCTGCACTGGTACTTCATTTACCAGGACCATTGGGAAAACATCCTCGAAGCGCGCCGGCGCGACATGGGCGTCTTAATTATCAGTCCTAATGACAAGGCAGGCATGCTCTACAAGCCGAGCGAGAAGCTGCTGCGCTTGTGCGACCCGCTGCACCCCATGGTCTTTAACGGCCTGTTCTGCCTGGCCCGGCCCGAAGTGCACACCATCAGCGTGGGTGTTTCGCGCGCCGCGGATTTCGACACGCACATGGAGACGGTCGCGCTCCTGCCGCGCGCCCGGGAGATGGTGGCGCCTATTGAGCGCCGGCTTCACGAGGAAATGACGCGAACTCTCGGGGAAGACTGGGTGGCCACCTGGGATCAGGGGTTACCGCGCTGGGACGAGGCGCCCGGCGAGATGAACATCGAGTGGATTCTGCGGTTGCGCAATCTGGTGCTCGCCTTCGACATGATTGAGTATGCCAAGATGCGCTACAACCTGCTCGGCAACGGCGGCCACTGGTTTCCTGGCAACAAGGCGGACCGCGTGCAGGAGCTTGACCTCGGCGCGTGCCTGAAACGGTCGCCTCACGCGCATAGAATTCCCGACTATCTCATGGAAGCGCATAGAATGCTGGAAGGCGAGCCCGTAAAACGCCTGCAAAAAAACGAACAGCAATGAACTCCGGACCACGCCGGGCCCGCACGTGCAACCGGCCCGGCCAGGACGTTTCTTGAGGGGCTCAGTCGAGCGCGCGGCCACGCCCAATCAGTTCGCGCACCTTCTCGATAAGCTGTTCGATCTTGAAGGGCTTGGCGAGATACTCGTCGGCGCCACACGAAAAGATGCGCTCGATGTCGCGCTCTTTCGTCAGGCAGGTGACGGCCATGATAGGGATGCTGCGCGTCATTTCATTGTCCCGTAACGCTTTACAGACCTCGAACCCATTGATTTCGGGCATCAGGAAGTCCAACAGGATGAGGTCCGGCGTTAGTTGCGCCGCTTTCAGCCCCACCTCCGTCGCGTTGCTGACCTTGACCAGTTCGAAGCCCTCATCATTCAGGATCTTTTCCATCAGCGCCAGCGCATCGGGGTCATCGTCCACAATCATGATGCGCTTTTTCACGGGACCCTTCTCCCGTGGGAACATGTCATATTTCTCCCGGAACCGGTCCAGGTCGTCCTCTAGAATCCGGTAGTGGCCTCCCGGCGTGCGCGATGCCTTGATCAGACCCTGCTTAATCCAGTTCTTGATGCTGTGATGCGTCACGTGGCAGATCTTAGCCGCTTCAAATGTCGTATACGCTTTCTGTTCGCGGTCCCCGGCCATTGCTATTCCTCCGTCGCGTCGACGACCCCCGTTATGCGCGCCAAGGCACAGATACATCACGGATGCTTTGTCTGCGCCAAAATTCACATTATGCGAGGTTTGTTAAGATTGTACACGAGTAGCAGCGCACTTGTCAACTCAGTCCTGACGAATATCGCTGTTTTCGCCATTCAGCCGGGCTTGTGCGGCACGTCCTGTCCAGTAGATTTTCTGGAATCAGCGTTGCCCAACCGCTACAGCAAAGCGCCCTGAAGAAGGGTCTGAACTTGAGAGACAAGGGCCAGTTCCTGGCTTTCCAGGCCGGAAATCAGCAACTGGGCTTGAATCCAAGGATACAACCCGAGGACCAGCCGATGGGCGATGACGTACGCGCACAAAAGAACAATAAACGACGCGGCGAGAATGCCGTAGTAACGGCGCAGGAAGCTGGCGTACGTCCGGAGGCGGGATGCCCGGTTTGAAGAAGCGCCGGAGGCCCCGGTTTTCCCGGCTGCACGGTTCTGGGTAGTGGCGGGCCGCACCAGGCGGGGATAAACGAGGCCCGCGGCCATAGCAAGCGCGATGACTCCGTACCAGGCATAGGTGAGCACGACCAGCCAGACTCCCGGTTGTCTGGTTGCCAGCTGGAGCAGAAGAAAACCCAGGAGAAATACGAAAAGCACGCCAAACGCCGCCGCAACGCACGTCAACGCCCATATCGGATGCGGAATGGCCCAGGCCATTCGCCCGGCGTGCATCCGTTTGGCGAGGATATAGACAATGAGATAGGCCAGGAAGAGCGCGGCGGCCGTCTGCAGGCAGAGAACGCCCGGCCGGTTCACGACAATAGCGTGTTCCCGGGTCCGTTCCTCTCGCTGGTCATCAAAGGCCTGGAGTTGCGCCTGGGCATCCTCGAGCACGGCCAGCCGCCGTGCCGCTGCGTCGCGTTCCGCGGCGGGCAGCGAAAGACTATTCATGCGCAGACGGAGTGCTTCCTCCTGGAAGAGGATGCCCATCCGCGCCTGGAGGGTAATCGGCGCCGTTGCTTCCTCGTCGGATTCCGGGTTTCCGGCTTCCGGGGGGGGGGCCTTTTCGGCGCTTGCCCGCGTTTCGTGACGGTTTGCCGTCTCTATTGCCCTTGGGATGGGGGCAATGCCGAGCATGCGCATGCCAAGCGCTTCGATTTCCTGCAGCCACGCATCGGTGTCGATCGGCGGCTGCGGTGTTTCGCCGCCGGACGGCGCGGATGAGGGAGCAGTCGAGCGTCCGCCCATGCGGCGCGCTGCCTGGTCGCAAACCAGGTCCTTGAGCTTTACCAGGGGCGCCAGGACGCGTTCCGTGAGGCGGCGCTGCATCTTGGCGTACCATGTGCCTTGCCGGGGCAGCGTGGCGTGCCATAACGGTTCCGGTGTGTGGACGCGCATGGCCGGGTTGTCGTTCGTTTGCCGAATCAGACTCAAGGCTTCCTGCATCTCGCCCAGTTGTGCGCGTGCCGCTGCCTCAAGATAGATGGGCAGCGCGTCCTCTGGGTCTGTAAACCGGCGCGCATCGCGGAAGAGGTCGCGTGCGCGGGTGCACTGTCCGTCCAGGAACAGAGCGCACCCGAACATCATCAGGATAAAGGGATTTTCCTTGTCGGCGCTGAGCGCCTGCTCATACCGTTCTATGACCAGGGGGTCCACTGCGTACGATTCGTATATGCCTTGGCGTTCCCGGTCCCAGGTGCCATCTTCGATGAACGCGAGCGCGGCGAGATAAGCGCCATAGCGGGGGTCTTGGGGGATCTTGCCGTCTTTCGGGACGAGGTTGCGCAACAGCGCCCGCGCCGAATCGTCTTCCAGCAGTAGCGCCATCCGGTACAGCCGCTCCGGTTTTGGGTACCGGAGGTAGTTTTCCGAGAACCACAGGGTGACCGTTGTCATTACGCACGCCAACACGGCAAAGCGGAACGCATGCCGGACGCGTCGCGCGCCCACCGAATCGGCGGGCCCGTCGGGCCGCTCGGATAACGGCGGATGTCCGTCCGCTTCAGGAATCACCCATTGCCTCCCATGAGGCGGCGTGCGATGCGCTTGCCCTCCTCGACGCCGGGCTGGTCAAAAGCATTGACATGATACAGCTGCCCCGCCATGGCGGTCTCGACTTCCAGCATATACAACAATTGCGCCACCGTGTTTGCGTTGATTCGGGGCATGCTGATGCGGATTACGGGCCGCTGACTGTGCGTGAGCGCCTCAACCGTGCCCTCCAGCTCCGCGGCCATCAGCTCGTTCATCGTTGCGCCGTGCAGATAGGCGAGGTCCGGAACGCAGACGAGGCTATCCGGAACCGGGACCGTTTCGCTGAATTCCAGCACTTCCAGCACCGTGAAGACCTTGTTATTCGGGCCTTCGCGGTACAACTGCACCTGTGAGTGCTGGTCGGTCGCGCCCAACGCCTTGACCGGTGTCTGGCCTACGTAGACTTCCTTGCCGTCGAGGTTGTTCTTCTTACCCAGACTCTCCGCCCAAAGCTGCCGGTACCAGTCCGCAACGTCCCGTAATCCGTCCGAATAGGGCATCATGACGGACATGGTTTTGCCTTTGCGGGTATCCAGCACGTACTGCAGCGCCGCGCAAAGGTACGCCGGGTTTTCTTGCAGGTCCGGCGAACTGCACCGTGTGTCCATGACCGCACAGCCCGCGACCATGCCGTCGATATCCATGCCGAGCACCGCCGCGGGAAACAATCCCACAGGTGAGAACACCGAGAAGCGCCCACCGACGTTCACCGGTATGTCGAAGGTTGTGGTTTCATATTCCTCCGCCACCGGCTTGAGCAGGCTTGCGGGGGCGTCGGGGGCGGTGACGCGGTCCGGGCTTGTCGTAATTACGAGGTGGTCTCTGACGCCGGCCTTGCCCACTGCCCGTTCCAGCGCGTCCATGACTATCAGCAGCTGCAGCATTGTCTCGGCCGTTTCACCGGACTTCGAGATGGCGTTGTAGAGTGTCTTCTCCGGGGGGCACACGCTCATCATTCGTGCAAAGGTGACCGGGTCGATGTTGTCCATGACAAAGAGCCGCGGAGCGCCGCCGCGCGCCGTACTGTCGAGCAAGTTATAGTAGGGCGGGTTCAGCGCGGTATTCAGGGCGGAAAGGCCGAGCGCGGACCCGCCGATGCCCAGCACGACGAGGTTCTCGTAGCCCATCCCTCGGAATCTTTCCGCTTCCGCCTTGACGCGTTCAATAACCTGCGTGTCCTTGTGGAGGTCATAAAAGCCCCGTACCTTGTCCACGCGGTCTTGCACGAGTGCCCCGTGCAGTTCGCGAACCCGGCCGGCCGTGCTGTCGAGTTCCGCGGGCGTGATGCCGTGGGCCTCACCGACCACGTCCGACATGGCGAGGCGGATGTCAATTCGGATGGCGTCATTCATGCGTCTTCAGTCCTCATGCAACTCGTCAAAGAATTCCGTCAATTCCTGGAGCACCTCGTCGCGCGAACCGCGCACCATGCGCACCCCCGGCAGCGACTCCACGAAGATGCGGCCGTAAAACTTGGTCACGATCCGGGAGTCGAGCACCACGACCGCGCCCCGGTCCGTACGGCGCCGGATCAGCCGTCCGAATCCCTGCCGGAACTTTATTACGGCTTGGGGAACGGAGTAACTCAGGAAAGAGTTCCCGCCGCGGTCGTCGATAGCCTCGGCGCGTGCCTCCAGAATAGGCTCGGTAGGCACCCGGAACGGAAGCCGGGGCAGTATAACACACTGGAGCGCGCGCCCGGCAACATCGACACCTTCCCAGAAACTGTCCGTCGCGAACAGGACGCTCGCCGTGTCGCTTCGGAACCGTTCCAGCAACTGCGTGCGCGACGCCTCACCCTGCCGCAGCGGCGTGATATGCGAGGCGCGCAGATCGTCCCGCAAGCGCCGGTAGGTGTAGTCGAGTGCGTAGAACGAGGTGAAGAGCACAAACGCGTGCCCGCGTGTGATGCGCAATACTTCGCGCACGGCGTCCACGGATTCGTCCAGGAATCCTCGTTCGCTTGGCGAGACAAGGCCGGTGAAAATGCCGAGCAGCGCCTGTTCGCCGAAATCGAACGGCGTATCGAGGCAGACCGCGTTAAGCCGGTCGCGCGGGACCAGGTCCATGCCGAGGCGGCCGAAAAGGTAATCGAATTCGCGCCGCACCGTAAGCGTCGCGGAAGTCATGACGATGGTCTTGAGATTGCTGTAGAGCCAGTCGGCCAACGGCTTGCCGACCTCGAGCGGACAGCGCGCAACTTTCACGAAACTGGGGTTCTCCGCGTCGATCTCGATCCAGCGCACGGTGTTCTCGGCCAGTTCCTCGCTGGTCGATTCCGCAAGCGCGAGCGCCAGCCGCTCGAGCCGCTTCGCGTAGGCGCTCAACTGGAGCATTTCCATTTCAATCGGCGATCCCTTCGATTCGGGATCCGGCGGAATGGCCTGCAGCAGCCGCAACAGCGCCAGGCAGGACTGGTTCAGCTTCGTGACCGCCTCGACGGACGGCAGCACGAAGTCCGCGTGCACGGCGCGCACGTCCGGGTCCTGCAGAGTATTCGGTTTCAGTCGCCATTTGATATCACGGCCGATTTCGCCGCACTTGGCCGCGGCCAGCGCGCGCAGCGCGTCGAACGCGGTATTGAGCGTCTCTCGCGCCAGTGCAATCTCGGGCAGGACTTGTCGCTCAATGAGATCCTGGATCACCTCGAATGCGTCCACGGGCAGTTGAGGGCAATCCTTGACCAGCTTGAGGCGCAAGAACGGGATCAGGCCGCGTTCCTGACCGCGTTCCGTGCGCAGGAAGCGGGAAAGGGTGGCGAGCGCGCCCAGCCGGACCGCGGAAACGCCCATGTACTCCGTCGCCGAGTCCTCAACGCTGTGCGCCTCGTCAAAAATCAGCCTTTGATAAGAAGGCAGAACCGACAAGGCCGAGAAATCGCCGAGTTCCCGCTTGATCGCGAGGTCCGCGAACAGCATGTGATGATTGACGACGAGAATATCGGCCTTGGCCACCTGCCGGCGCGCGCGTGTGACGAAGCACTTCTGCTGGTCGGGGCATCGCCCCATCGCGCACGTATCCGATTCCGAGCAGAGCCGGTCCCACAGTTCCCGCTCTGGCACGAAGGGGAGGTCCTCGCGGTCGCCTTCCGCGGTTTTTTCCGCCCATTCCGCGATCGCCTCGACCTGCTCGCGCATCCGGTCGTCGTCGAATAGGGACGCTTCGGACAGGAGACGCTCCAGTTTACGCCAGCAAAGGTAATTTCCCCTGCCCTTGACGAGGCAACAGGTGAATGTCTCCTTGAGGCACTGCTGCAACAAGGGGATGTCCTTGTAGACGATTTGTTCTTGCAGGTTGATGGTTCGCGTGGATACGACCACCCGTTCCTTGTTGCGCACGGCCCAGAGCGCCGCGGGCAGCAGGTACGCGACGGTCTTCCCCACGCCTGTCGGCGCTTCCACGGCGGCGATGCCATCCTGGTTGAACGCCTGTGCGACCGCTTCCATCATCTCTTCCTGCTGCGGGCGCACCTCGAATTGCGGCAGCGTGCGCGCGAGCTTGCCGTCGGGACGGAAGAACCGGGCAAGTTCCTCTGGGTCCAGCCGCTCGGCTTGCTGCGGCAGAAAGGGCTCCACCACCACGTAGACGCGGCTCAGCCCGTTGTCGACTATGAGCACGCCGTGGCCGTGCACGCTGTAGACAGACGCCAGGTCGAGGTCGGCCTCGCTGGGCTCGAGATTGCCGGACGGGTGGTTGTGCAACACCACGTCGCGGACGCGGAGCCCCTCGAACAGCGCGGGCACCGCGTCGTCATTTCCCCGCGCGCAGACCCGCACCTCGCATACGCGTCCCGCCGCATCCAGCGCCCCCGCGAAGAAGACTTCGCGCCCGCCCGTCTCCACGATCGCATCGCGCATGTGATCAATCGCGGATGGCGTAATCCTGCGCAAGGCTGGTTCGCCGCGCACGTCTTTTCGGGGCATCGGTCCAGGCATGCTTTTCTTTCCCGTGCCGGATAGGCCTTCAATCTCGCGCGTCCCGGGGCAAGAGCGCATGATCCTGACAGGGGACGCCCTGTTCAGGCAACTCGGCGGGATGCGTTCACCCCTGGAAGAACTGGGTGATGGCCCGGCACACCGTTTCTACGGCAGACAATGGGAGTTCGGGATACAGAGGCAGGGAGAGCGTCTCGCGGCAGGCCTGCTCCGCACGGGGAAACGCGCCCTCGCGATACCCGAGGCTGCCGTAGGCTTCCTGCAGGTGGATCGGGATAGGATAGTGCATGAGCGTGGCGATGCCTTGCTGTGCCAGGAACGCGCGCAACGCGTCGCGCCGGGGCGCGCGCACCGCGAACAGGTGATAATTGTGCCGCGCCCACGGCGCCTCGAAAGGCAGGGTGACAGGCAGGCCCGCCAAGCCTTGCTGATACGCGCGCGCCCGTTCGCGCCGCGCGGCATTCCATCGGTCGAGATAAGGCAGTTTCGCGCGCAAGACCGCTGCCTGCAATTCGTCCAGTCGGCTGTTCACGCCTTCGATGCCGTGGCGATACCGTTCGCGTTCCCCGTAATTGCGCAGCATGCGCACCCGTTCGTCCACCGCGGGGTCGTTGGTCGCGATGGCCCCGGCGTCGCCGAAGGCGCCGAGGTTCTTCGTCGGATAGAAACTGAACGCCGCCGCGTCGCCCAGCGTGCCGCACTTGCGACCTTTATAGGCTGCGCCGTGAGCTTGCGCGCAATCCTCGATCACGAAAACGCCTCGTTCGCGCGCCGTGGCCAGAATCGGGGCCATGTCGCAGGGATGGCCGTACAGATGAACCGGAACCACCGCCTTGGTCTTGGGCGTAATAGCCCGCGCAACCGCCGCCGGGTCGATCGTGCACGTGCGGGGGTCGATGTCCGCGGGCACGGGTCTTGCCCCTGCCGAGGCGACGCCCGCCGCTGTGGGCACGCATGTGTTCGCGGGGATAATTACCTCGTCGCCAGGTTTCACGCCAACGGCGGCCAGGGCCAGGTGCAGCGCCGAGGTGCCTGAGCCGACGCCGGCAACGCAGCCCGCGCCGAGATACGTTGCGAACTCGTGCTCGAAGGCGCGGCCTTCCTCGCCCAGGACGAACCACGCGCGCGCCAGCACCCGGTCCATGGCCGCGCGCAATTCGGGTTCCAGGTCGCGAACCTGCTGTTCGAGTTCGAAAAAAGGGATCATGACCGTCTACACTTCCCGGCGCAGCAGTACAAGGCGCACCCATAACGCCGTCAGTTGACGGGCTACCCTCAGAATCCGCCGCAGTTGAAAGAACTGCGACTTGCCGTGGGCGCGCTGGAAATGATGCACGGGCACTTCTTTCACGCGGAAGCCCTGACGTTGTATCTTCGCCATCATTTCGCAGCAGATCACGCCGCTGTTGCTCACCAGCGTGACCTTGTCCAGTGCGCTGCGCCGGATCAGCCGGAAATCGCAATCCACGTCGCGCAGGCGCAGGCCAAAAGCGAACTTGACGATATAGTGATAGATCCGGCCGATGATGCGCCTGTACATGGGGTCGTTTCGGGTAATCTTGTAACCTTGCACTACGTCGATTTCGGGACCTGCCTCTCGCAGCAGCACGTCGAGTTCGCGCACGTCGTACTGCGCGTCGCCGTCGGTATAGAAGATCCATTCGCGTGTTGCGGCTGCAAAGCCACTTCGCAACGCGCCGCCGTAGCCGCGGTTTTTCTCATGCCGGACGACCCGGACGTTGGGGTAGCGGCGCACGATTTCTTCGAGGAGCTCGCCGGTGTGTTCGCCGCTGCCGTCATCCACCAGGGTTATGTCATAGTCGAGGCCAAGACGTTCCGCCGTCTGGACCGTGAACATCACCATTGAACCCATGGTGCCCCAATCGTTATAGCAAGGATAAAAGATGGAAACAGAGAACTGATTACTCACGTTTGCTTTACCCCTCGATACCCAAAATGCCTCATGCTCCTTGGAACATTTCCACTGCTGTCTTCCAGTTCTGCGTGTTGGCTAATCCTGCATGCCTCACCCGGTATGCCGCGCGGGCTCAGTATACCGGCGGGGGGCGCGTTGGCAAAACGCCGGGCGCCGTCCCCTGGGAAGCGTTGCGCGAACCTGCTACTATCTCCGGCGGAGCATCCGGGAGAATCGGACCGTGGCTGCCAAAGGGCTTTTTCTTCAGAATGTGATTGCGTTGATCTGGGACTTCGACAAGACCCTGTCGCCGCAATACATGCAAACTCCGCTGTTCCAAGCGTTTGGCGTCAACGAGAAGCGCTTCTGGCGCGAAGTGCACGCGCTGCCCGCATACTACGGGCGGGCGGGAGTCCACGTGCAGCCGGACACGTGCTACCTGGGCCATTTGCTCACCTACGTGCAGGCGGGCCTGCTGCCGGGCCTGACGAACGCTCGCCTGCGTGAACTGGGCGCCGCAATCCGGTTCTTTCCCGGTGTCCCGCAGCTTTTCGACCGGTTGATCGCCGTTCTTGACCACGCCCAGTTCCGGGAAAGCGACCTGCGGCTCGAACACTATGTCGTCAGCACCGGTCTGGCCGAATTGATCCGCGGCTCGGCGATCTCGGACCGGCTCGCGGGGGTCTACGCCAGTGAGTTTATCGAGGCGCCCGCCGCGCCGGGCGCTGATTTCGATGGCCTCCCGGAATCCGGGCCAATCAGCCAGATCGCGACGTTCCTGGACCACACGACGAAGACGCGCGCCCTCTTCGAGATCAACAAAGGCGTCAACAAGCATCCCGAAATTACCGTCAACGACATGATTCCGGAAGAAGAGCGGCGCGTGCCCTTCCGGAACATGATCTACATCGCCGATGGCCCGAGTGACATCCCGAGTTTCTCCGTTGTGCGCAGGAACGGCGGGCTGGCCTACGCGGTGTACGACGCCGCCTCGGACGAACAGTATGAGCAGGCCGTGCGCCTTCATGAAACGCAGCGCGTGGACATGATTGGCCCTGCGGACTACCGGGAAGACAGCCCGACTTCGAAGTGGCTCGCGCTGCAGGTGCGCCGCATCGCTGAACGCATCATGTCGGAGCGCAAGCGCGCGCTCGAGGGCCGGGTGCGCCCGAGCCCCACGCATATCGCCGATGACGATTGAAGGCGGTCTATCAGAGCGGCGCGGCCTGCTGCTATACTGGCGGCATGAGACCTCCCCTTGTCTACGTGCTCGTCATCAACTGGAACGGCCTCGAACATCTTGAGGAGTGCTTCGCGTCGCTGCTCGCGTGCCCGTACCCGAGCATCCGGTTCTTCCTCATTGATAACGCGAGCACGGACGGTTCCGTAGCCTTCGTGCGGGACCGCTTTGGCTCAGACGAGCGCGTCGTTGTCCTGCAATGCCCGAGAAACCTCGGGTGGAGCGGCGGGAACAACGTGGGCCTGCGCCGCGCGCTCGAGGACGGCGCGGATTACGCGTTCCTGCTCAACAACGATACCGCTACCGCGCCAGACGCGATTCCGGAATTGGTCGCAACGGCGGAGGCGCGCCCCGAAATTGGCGCGCTGGCGCCGAAAATGCTCCTCTTCGACCAGCCGTTTCTGCTCAACTCGCTGGGGCTCGAATGCTCGATCATCGCGTCCAGCTGGGACCGCGGGCTTGGCCGGGTCGACGGGCCGCACTGGGACTTGCCCGGGCAAACCATCGGCGTCTGCGGGGGCGCCTGGTTCCTGCGTGCGGCCGCGCTGCGCAAGACGGGCCTCTTGCCCGAAGATTTCGACATATACCTGGACGACCTGGACCTGTGCCTGCGCTTGTGGGATGGCGGCTATGAAGTGTGGACGTGCCCCGCCGCGCGTGTCCGGCACAAGTTCGGCGCGACCTACGGACAAGGCGAACGCGCGCGCCGCAAATACTTCCTCAGCACGCGCAACCGGTTCCGGCTCATGTTGCGGAATTTTCCCTGGTCGCGTATGGCCGCCTGTTTCCCCGCGATTGTGCTGGGCGAGTGCCGCGCCGTGGGCCGGGCGCTGCTCGATAAGGAATACTGGCGGGCAGGCCTTCATGCCCGCGCATGGCTTGACGCGCCCCTCTATGTCCCGCACGCGCTCGCCGAACGCGCACGGCGCAGAAGGGCCGGCCTGGTGCGCGGGCGTTTCTGGCCGCTGGTGCGGCGGCGCCCGCTCTTTTGTCCCCGCATCCCGTTGCCGGAACGCGGCTGGTACCCCGAAATCGCGCATCAGGGCCGCCGGCTGCGGCCCATGTCCGCGCGCGCCTGGGAGGAAGTGCCGCCGGGGCGTTTGCGGCTTCTGCACGGCAATTGCTATCCTGCCCTCGGTCCCACCGAGGTGGTGGTTCGCGCCGAAGGCGCGGAACTCGCCCGTCTTTCCACAACCAGCTTGGAAGAGACGCGTGTGGAAGCGCGGGCCGGCCGGCTCGAGTTCGAGTCACGGCGGGTTTTCACGGCGCAGGAAACGGGCGCGGAGGTTGACCTGGGCGGCTGGATAGGCATTGAACGGCTTGATACGCATGAGTGATAACGAACAAGCAACCGGAGGAACCGGTCCCATGCCGGCCGACGCCGCCGTGCGGCTCATGCTGGCGAGGGGATGCGTCGAAGCGGCGCTCAATGCGTGCCTGCCGCCCGCGGCGGAGGAGCCGCGGCGGGTGCATGAGGCGATGCGTTATGCCGCGCTCGGCGGCGGCAAACGGTTGCGGCCCCTGTTGCTGCTCGGCGTCTGTGACCTGGCTGCCGCTGAGTGGAACCAGGGGTTGGACGCCGCCTGCGCCATCGAGTTGTCCCACGCCGCATCGCTCATCCTCGATGACTTGCCCTGTATGGACGACGCGCAACAGCGGCGCGGCCGCGCCTGCACCCACATTCAGTACGGGGAAGCGACCGCGATCCTGGCCGCGATTGGGATGCTTGCGCGCGCCTTTGAACTGCTCGCGCGGAACGCACAGGCTGTGCGCCCTGCCTGCGCCGCCGAGGCATTGGGCGCGCTTGCGGCCGCCGTGGGCACGCGCGGCCTCGTGTGCGGCCAACACATCGACCTCGCGTTGACGGGATGCAAGCTTTCCCTCAACGAGTTGGAGCGAGAGCACCGGCTCAAGGCGGGGGTTCTGTTCCTGGCGGCGGTGCGCATACCGGCTCTCTTGCTGGACCTGCAAAGCGGTGTCGTACAGGGATTGGAGGACTACGCGAGGAACCTGGGCCTTGCGTTTCAGGTCGTGGACGACCTTCTGGACGCGCGCGCGCCGCGCGAAGACGCGGGCAAGACGACCTTTGAAACCCATCTGGGCGCATCGGGCGCGTGCGCCCGCGTGCACGTTTTGCTCGATCAAGCCGTAGATGCGCTTCGGCCCCTGGGCGGAGACGTATCCATACTGCGACGGATTGCGGAGTATGTCCGGGCAAGTATCCAATCATAGACGCCGTGTCCTGGTGCGCGGGGCAATCATCGGTCTCCTGATGGCGCTGGCGGCGATGCTGGGATTGTGGCTCGGCGAACTGTCCGTGCCGGAAGCGCCGCCGCCGGAAGTGGCGCCGCCGCCCGCGCCCGGACTGTCTGGGGGGCGTCCGGCCGCGGCGGCACCCGTAATGGACGCGAATGCGCCGCCGCTGTACTTCTTTGCAGAACCCGAGCGCGGCGGCGAATGGTCCATTGTCGAGGCGGAAATCGGCATGGCCGCGAAGACCGGCCTGCACCGCTACGTGGCGGCGGTCAGCCTGCCTTGGGCGGGCGAGACGGATTGCAGCGCATTGCTGGAACCGGCGGCGCACATTATCCAGGCCGACCCGCGGGCCGCGCTGCTGCTGAAAGTCAACCTGAATCCCACGGACGAGTGGCTGCGCGCGAACATGGACCATGCGGCGCGTATTGGCGGTCAAACGCGCCGTTACCCCACACCTGCGTCGCCCGTCTGGCTCGACGCCGCGCGCGCGGCGCTGGCCACGCTCATGGCGGCGCTGGAAGAAGACGCGTTCAAGGACCGCGTTATTGGGCTGGTCCTGTGCGCGCTGCAAGACGGGGCGTGGCAGCGGCCGGGCTGGGACGACTCCCCCGCGAATCTGAACGGGTTTCGCGCATGGTTGCGAGGGCAATACGTGCAGGACGAACCGCTGCGCGAGGCTTGGGGGAATGCCGAGGTGACGATCGACACCGCGGCGATTCCGCAAGTTCTGGAGCCCGCGGCCACGGAATCCGTTTTCTATGCGCTTCCGGAACAGGCATCTTATTCCGATTTTCTGCGCTATACGGCGGAAAGCACCGCGGATGCCATCGCGGCGCTGTGCGTGCACGTAAAAAGCGCCGCCAAGGCGCCCGTGAAGGTCTTCGCGCCGTACGGCTATACCTATGAGCTGCTTCGCAACGATACCGGGCATCTGGGCCTCGGCGTGGTAATCGCCAGCGACCTGGACGGCTTCGTCGCGCCCATTTCCTACGCGAACCGCGGACTCGGCGGCGCGGGAAGCTTCATGGGGCCTGTGACGAGCGTGCTGTTTCACGGCAAGGAATGGCTGGTGGTGGACGATACGCGCACCGGCGTCGCGCGCGACCCGGAAACGGGGGAGATTGCGCGCATGAAGGGCCTGCGCAGCGAGGATGTCTTCAACGTGCAGCGGCGCAACTTTGCCTCGGCGCTAATCATGGGCCTCGGGGTCGTCTGGTCGGACCCCGAGGGCAAGGGTTGGCTCCACGACGAAGAGCAATGGGAAGAATTTGGCCTGATGTATCAGGCGTACGCGAACGTCCTGGCGAAGGAGCGCGAGCCTGCTGCGGAAGCAGTCGCGGAAACCGGCGACCCTGCGTGGGGCGTTCCCCCGTTCCCGCACGCGCGCAGTCTGGCCGTCGTCGTAGACGAAATCAGCCGTTTCTATCAGCGATGCGACGAGACCGTGAATGAATTGCTCCTGCATCAGACGGTGGATGCCGCCCTGCGCAGCGGCATGCCGACCCGGTTTTGCCTCCTCCAGGACGTTCTCGACGACCGCATGGCGCCCGCGCCGGTGTACCTCTTCCTCAACGCGTTCTTCTTGCCGGATGACGACCGGAAGCGGCTGCACGAAATACTCACCCGTGAACAGGCGTCGGCCATCTGGATGTACGCGCCCGGTTACCTGAACGGGCGCGAAGACGCGGCGAATATCAGCGCCACGACACAAATGGAGGTAAAGCAGTTCGACGGAGCCGCCAGGAGCGGCTCGTATTCCGTATTGCCCGGGCCCTGGGCGGCGCAGGACGCGCCTTTCGGACAAGCCCAGGACTGGGCGCCATTGTTCTATATCGACGACCCGGATGTCGACGTACTCGCGAAGTACGTGGACTCCGGCAAGGCCAGTCTGGGCATCAAGTTTCTGGACGAAGGCTGGACCTCCGTGTATGTGGCGGAGCCGCTTCTGACGCCGCCCGTGCTCCGGGAGATCCTGCGTATTCTCGAGCAACCGATGTGTTTTCGCGAGGGTGCGTACGGCTTTTTCGACGCCGCCTGGATGGGCCGCGGTCTTCTCGCCGTCCATTCGCAGGAAAGCGGCGAGCGCGTGATGGACCTGAGCCGCTACTACGACGTGCAGGACCTGTTCGACGCCCGTATCGGCTGGCCCCAGAAGCGCTCATTTGTCATGAATCTCACTATCGGCGAGACGCGTCTGATGCAGCTCACGCCGCTGCCTCTCTCCGCTTACGGTCAAACGGAGCAGGCCGCCGAGGGCGAGGCGGCCGAGGGGGAGTCCGTCGTCACGGGCGAGTCGTAGCATCGCGCGGGGTCTTTGAAATCCGCCCGGGAGCGGAAACATGTCTCGATTCGCCGCCGCGTCGTGACGTTTCGCGGAGACGGCGGCACGCAATCTGACTTTGTTGTCAGGGAGGATGCTTTGCGCTACCATGGGACGCGGTGGGAGGAGCCGGCGGGCATGCAACTGCGCCGGGTGCGCGGAAAGGGACTGCCATGACGCATGACCACGAATGTTGCGGCGGAGGCATTTCGCGGCGGGGTTTTCTGCAGGCCATGAGCGTTTCTGCGGCGGGAGCCGCGGGGATACCGGGGCTGATCCCCGTCATGGCCGGGGGTCAGACAGCCGCAACCCGGGTAATACGGCCGGCCGTGGTGCGCGGCGCGTTCGTGTATCCCCCCACGAAGACCCTCGATGAAGCCGGGTATTACAGCTGGCCGGGCTCGAGTTTCGATGCGGAGGGCCGTCAGCGCGAATACGCGGCCCGCATCGACGCGATGCAGGCAAGACTCGGCATGACGATCACCATGGACGCCGCGCCGCTGGACACGGAAGAGGACGCCGCGCGCTTTATCGAGGACGTAAGGGCCGCGCCGCCGGACGGGCTGCTGTTGGTCCCGTTCAAGAAAGGTCACTGGGGCCGGGTGACGCGGATTATCGAGGAGACAAAGCTCCCCGCTGTGGTCCTGGCCACCTTGGGCGTGCTGCTCGTGGACCACGTCAATGAAGTGCGCGACGCCCCGGGCATCTACCTGATCAATTCCTTCGAGAATCTGGACGCGGCCGAAAATGGTTTGCGCATGATTCGTGCCGCGCACCGTATGAAAGAAGCCCGCCTGTTGAACCTCGCGGGCGACATGGCGCGCGAGGATATCGTGCCCGTGCTGGGCACAACCGTGCGCACGGCGCCGCTGCAGCGGTTTTACGATATCTATGAGCGGACGCAGATCGACGAGGCCGTGACCCAACTGGCGCGGGTCTATCGCGAAGGCGCAAAGGAAATCGTGGAGCCTGTCGAGGACGATATCACGCAGGCCGCGCGAGCCTATTTCGCGCTCAAGGCGCTGATCACGGAGGAAGAGGCCAGTGCCGTCATGATGGACTGCCTGCCGGGGCTGAGCCGTCCGCACAAGCACGTGCCGCCCTGCATGGGCTTCATGTCTCTGCGCGACGAAGGCATTCCGGCGGGGTGTCAGTCAGACCTCAACGCGACGCTGACGCTGATGCTGGTTCAGGAGCTGTTTGACCGTCCGGGGTTCCAGCAGAACGCGGGTATGGACACGGAGCGCAACCTGTATTTCGGCGCCCATTGCACAAGCCCTTCGAAAATGAACGGGCCAGGGACGGCGCCGGAGCCGTACATCCTGCGCAGCCACGCGGAAGCAGGGTGGGGCTGCGTGCCGCGAGTCCTGTTCACGCCGGGCCAGCCCGCCACGCTGGCCTTGTACAAGTCGTCGGAACAACCCGAGATGATCGCTTACTCCGGGGAAATCGTGGAATGCCCGAGCATGCCGCCCGCGGGCGGATGCCGCACCAATCTGCTGATGAAAATCAAGGAAGTGGACGATGTCCGCGACGTGAAGGGCATGCACCAAGTTGTTTTCTACGGCGACCGCGCGCGCGACCTGCGGCAATTCTGTCGGCTTTATGGCATTCGAACGGTAGTGTGACGCGGCCGGTGACAAGAGGAAAAACCGGAACGTCCGCCGCGGCGCGAGCGGCGGCAAACACCTATGGAGGGTGGAGTAATGAGTGGACTGTCACGCAGACGATTCCTGGGCGCATCTGCCGCCGCGGTCGTCGCCGCGGGCGCCATGGCGCGCGGGACGGTGTTCGGGGCCAATGACCGCATCGGTGTATGCGTCGCGGGCGTGAACGGCCGCGGCACGGCGCACATCGGCGGATTCTCCGATTCGGACCGGTCGGAAGTCGTGGCACTGTGCGACCCCGACGAACAGGTGCTCGAACAGCGCGCGAAGGAACTGGAAAAGAGAACCGGCAAGGCGCCGAAGAAGTACGTGGATATCCGGGACGCGCTGGCGGATGAGTCCATTCACGTGCTCGGTATCGCCACGCCGAACCACTGGCACTCGCTCGCGACGGTATGGGCCTGCCAGGCCGGCAAGGACGTCTATGTGGAGAAGCCGCTCTCGCATGAAGTCTGGGAGGGCCGTCAAGTGGTCGCGGCGGCGAAGCAATACGGGCGGATTGTGCAGCACGGCACGCAACGCCGCTCGGAAAGCAACTGGGTCCGCGATATGGCGCTGCTCCAGTCCGGCGAGATTATTGGGCCGCTCTACATGGCCCGCGCCCTGTGCTACAAGCGCCGCGACGGCCTCACTGCGGCGGGGGACCAGGAACCGCCGGCGCACCTGCACTGGCGCATCTGGCAGGGGCCCGCGACGGAGAAACCCTATAATCCCCTGTATGTGCACTACAACTGGCACTGGTTCTGGCACTAC
This sequence comes from Candidatus Hydrogenedentota bacterium, assembly GCA_018005585.1. NCBI lineage: Bacteria > Pseudomonadati > Candidatus Hydrogenedentota > Candidatus Hydrogenedentota bacterium. The sequence continues at coordinate 43,192 of JAGMZX010000030.1, forward strand.
GGCAACGGCGACATCGGCAATCAAGGCGTGCATCAAATGGACGTCGCCGCGTGGGGCATGAACAAGGGGCTGCCCGTCAAGGTTCAAAGCGCGGGCGGGCGTTACACCTACAAGGACCCGTGCGAAACGCCGAACACGCAGGTGGCGACGTTCACCTACTCCGACGGCACGATGACCGTCTTCGAGGTGCGCGGACGCTGGACAAACAGCGAGGAGGGCGTTGGCGTCGGAAACCTCTTCTATGCGGACCGGGGCTACTTCGTCGAGGGCAAGGGGTTCTTCAGTGAGAAAGGGGAAGCCATACCGGTCGACCCGGCGAAATATCCCGAACCGGAGTCCGCCGGGCCGTTCGAGAACTTCCTGCGCGCGGTGCGCGACCGCAATGACCAGCTTGTCCACGGCACGGCGCTCGAGGGGCACATCGCGTCCGCGCATTGCCATCTGGCCAATGTCGCCTACCGGCTCGGGCGCGCCATCGATTTCGACCCCGCGACGGAGACGTGTCCGCACGACGAGGAAGCGAATGCGATGCTCAGGCGCGAGTATCATCCCGACTTCGCGGTTCCGCCGCTCGCGTGACCGCGCGGTCCGGTTTATTGTACCCATAAGGGACTTAGGATTCCAGGCCCCTTTTATATTAGGAGTTAGATATGTTAGACAACGCGGTGCTTGACCGCTGCGCCGCCTTCTCGATGGACGGCATCCGCCATGTGATCGAATCGTTCGGCCCGCGCGAGCCGGGCGGCGAGGGCGAAACGCGCGCCCAGGCGCATTTTGCCGGCCTGTTGAAGCCGTGGGCGGACGAAATCCGGACGGAGCCCTTCGCAGTGCGTCCGCCCGCGCTCATGGGCTTCATGCCCGTTGCGGGCGCGCTGTTTTTCGCCGCGATCCTGGCGTATTGGCTCTTCCCGGCGCTCGCGCTGCTGTTCACGGCGGGCGCGCTGCTGGTGGTTGTGCTGCAATTCGTGCTCTACCGCCAGTTCCTGGACCCGCTGTTCCCGGCGCGCGTCTCGCACAACGTCGTCGCAACGCGCCGCGCCGCGGGCGAGCGCAAACGCCGGATCATCGTGTCCGGACACGCCGACGCCGCCTATGAGTGGACTTTCAGCTACTACGGCGGCGTGGGCCTGTTGAAGCTCGCAATCGTGAGCATGCTGCTTGCCGGCGTCTTCAAGGTGGGGCTGGACGTGGCCTGCGTGTTGCTGAACGGTCCCTTGGCCGCGCCGCGGGGCATCTGGCGCGCGCTGGGATACGCGCAATGGGCGTGCGCGCCGTTCTTCGCCGGGATGTGCTTCTTCTCGAACTTCCGGCGCGTCGTTCCCGGCGCCAACGACAACCTGACGGGCGTGTTCGCCGCCGTGTCCGTCCTGAAGTACCTGCACGAGACGAACACACGCTTCGAGCATACGGAGGTGTCGTGCGTCATCACCGGCTCGGAAGAGGCGGGCCTGCGCGGCGCAAAAGCCTACGCGCGTGCGCACGGCGAGGAACTGCGCGGCGGCGAAAACGCCTTTCTCGCCCTTGAGACGTTTCGTGACCTGAAGCACATGGCCGTGTATCGGCGCGACATGAGCGGCGTGGTGCGCAATGATGCGCGCGTGTGCGCGCTGTTGCAGCGCGCGGGGCGCGAGTGCGGGCTGGACCTGCCGCTCGCGACGATCTACCTCGGTTCGTCGGACGCCGCGGCCGTGTCGCAGGCGGGCGTTCCCGCCGCCGCGCTCGCGGCCATGGACCCGGCGCCGCCCCGGTATTACCACACGCGCCTGGATGACGCGGACAACCTGGACCGCGAATGCATCGCGCAGGCCGTGCGCGTTTCCGTCGCCGCGGTCGAGCAGTTCGACCGCGAAGGACTGCAGCAGGCGCGGTGACAGGCGGGGCCTTCCGCAATCACGGGGCCCGGAAGGCCGCGCGCAGCGCCTCGATATTCTTCGCGTCGCCGGTGGCCCCGGCGACGGGCAATGCCGTTTCCAGGCCGGGCTTGATGAATCCGTATAGGCCGGCATCCGCAAAACGCGGGTCCTGAAGGAAAGCCGCGGCGTCGTGTTTGCCGCCCCAGCCGCTCAGGCACTGGATCAGCCGGGTGTGCGCGCCCGCGGCCTGCCTTGCGGCTTCGAGCTTCGCCGCTTCCGGGGCTTCGTTCATGAGCCAGTCCACTTCCCGCAACAGCGTCGAGCCCGCGACCTGGGGATGTTCCAGGTCGTAGCAACTCAGCCAGATAATGCAGTCCGGTTTTGCCGTCTTCGCGGCGGCGCGGATTGTCTTCCAGCAGCGGTCGAGGGCGCGGCGATTGAATTCGTTGACCCGGTCGGCGGTCATGGCCGCGTCTCCGGGGAATGGCTCGCCGAACAATTCCTGGTACATCCGCTTCTCGCAGTCGAGCCATGCGTATGGCTTGTCCGGGTAAAAGTGGGAACCGTTGAAAACCCAGTCGATCATGAATCCATCGATGCCCGTTGCTGTCAGGGCCTCGGGGATTACCCGCGACAGGTACTCGAGGTATTCCCGCGTGAATGGGATGGAGATCGCGCTCGGGATGCAGTGGCTTAGTTCAGGGTGCGTCTCGTCCCAGTGCGAGTTTGCGCCGATGCAGAAATAGCCCATGACCTTCATGCCCTCGGCATGGCCCAGTTCCGTCAGTTCCTTGAGGAAATCACCCTGCATGCCGGGCTGCACGGGCGCAACTTCGCTCCGGTACCACGCATAACCCGGGCAACTGACGCAGAAAGTCTGGATCGTGTTGACGCCGAGGTCGCGGTACCAGTCGAAATGTTCTTGCGGCGACGCCTGGGCGTACATGCCCGGCGTCGCGAAGCCGTCTGGCCCCCAGTTGAAATCGATGCAAAACGCCTTGATGCGCGGCTCGGCGGGCTTCACATCTTGTGCGGCGAGGGCGGCCGCATAACCAACCGCCAACAGGGCGGACAACGCTGGTCTCATGGCAGGTCCTTTGCTTCTGGTTGCGGCGTGAGAATAGCGCGCGGCCCGCGACGGCGCAAGGGCCGCCGCGCTCAGGAACGCTCCTCTTGCGCGCCGTCTTGCTCGCGCGAGAGGACCAGGAAGGCGCAAGTCATCATGGCGAGGAAGACGGCGCCGGCCGGGTACGTCAATCGCGGCATGGCCAGCGACGCGACAAGCTGCCCGGCCGTCGCGGCGACGAGGCCGCGCAGCAGGAACCGGCCGCGCGCGTCTTGTGTGCGGTCTATGGCTTGATACG
>JAGMZX010000031.1:0-13505 GCA_018005585.1 Candidatus Hydrogenedentota bacterium
GTCGTTCCGGTTTTCCGTCGAACATGACGACGCCAATCTGTACATCGGCATTGAAGCCAGGGACGACCGCCTGACCTTGGTTCCGGGGCGCGAATCGTGGAAACAGGACGGCCTGCGGGTCTTCATCGACGGGCGGAATATCTTTACCGTGCAAAGCTCGCCCGGTGGCAAGGAATTCGAGGAGTTCTTGCTTGTGGCGTTGAGCCCCGGCGAGGGGCAGACGCTCTACCGGGCCGCGGACCTGCCCGAGGGCGCGCGCGCGGTATGCGTAACCACGCCGGACGGCTACAATATGGAGATAGCGATTCCCGCGGCCTATCTCGATGAGAAAGCGGGCATTCCCTGGCAGACGGCGCGCGTCAATATCTGCATGACCGATGTGGACGGTGACCCGCTTGACCCGCGGACATACCTGTGGTGGCAGCCGGACTGGAACGGCCCGGGCGATAACCCGCAGTCGGGCGTGTTCTGGCATGTGAAGCCCACGGTCACGGCGCCGGGGGAAGAGGGCGAGATCCCGGCCTTGCCCTGATGCAGCCGGGGAAATGCGGCGTCAGCGCGCTTTCATGCTCGACATTTCGCGCTCGATCGATTCGCTGCTGATATATTCGCCGCCTCTTTCGCGCCAGAAGTGGAGTGCGTTGACGGCGTCTTGATCTTCGTTCAGCTTGCGCAAATCGACGATGGTCGGCGTCACGAAAATGAGCAGATGACTGAAGTCGGCTTCTGACTTGCGCGACCGAAACGGCACGCCGAGGATAGGCACGGAACCGATGATCGGGACGCGCCGTTCGCTCTTGCGCACCACGCGCGTGGTAAGTCCGCCGATGACCAGAGTCTGCCCGTTGGGCACGACCACAAGACCGGTCTGTGACCGCTTCGAGAAGACGGGCAGGTCCACGCCGCGCAGATTCTCAATGCGCGCCACCTCGCTGACGTCCAGCTGCTGCAGGTTCAATTCGATGGAGTCGTTAGGCAGAATCGTGGGCACAATCGACAGGTTGACGCCGATGTCTTCAAAGGTGATGCCGAGCTGCATCGCGCCCTTTGCGTCGTACGTCACGCTCTGGTATGGCACCTGGCCGCCAGCCTTGATGATGGCGGCGCCGCCGTTGACCACCAGCACTTCCGGCTTCGATACGAGGTCCACGTCGCGTTTCCGCTCGACGGCGCGGAATGCCGCTTCGACGGTGCCGTAACCAGGACTGATCACGCTCGCAGTCAGGCCGACGCCGCCTCGCGTCTGGATCGCGTTCGCGAGGTTGTTGTCTTCATCGGGGCGCAACGGCGGCGGGAACAACGTCTGGTCCGGGACCGGCAGCGTTACGTCCTCAAAGTCGGAGACCGGGTCGAAGACGTTGGTGGAGACCTGCTGCAGCGAACCGCTCTGTTCTTCGCCGCGCACGAACCGGGTGTAATCAAGGTTCGCGCCGATATCGCGCACGCCGCGTTCGTTCGTCTCGCTGATCAGCACCTGAATCTGGACCTGCCGGATGTCCTGCGGCGCGGGCGTTTGCGCCCATGCGGCCCCGCCCAACAGGACGCATGACAAGAGGAGATGTGGGACCGCGCGCCGCATTATTCTGTACCTCCGCCCAGACTCGACGTGATGTCGTCCTTAGGAATAGGCCCGGTGATCTGCTCGCCCAGGTTCTGGGGAAGTTCCGTGATACCTTCCACGATGCCCGTGATGACGTCCCTTGGAGAGCCGCGCTGGGATTCCGCCTCGATTTCCTCTTCCATGAAGCCGAATTCGCCGCCGACCGTATAGGATGGGCGCCACTCTTCCGCCTTGAGCAGGAAAACGAGTTCGCGCCGGCCCTCGGTGCTGTCCTGGCTGCCGAGACCGGTGGAAAGCGGCACCTGCGGCAGGGCGATGGGCGAAAGCCGCGCCACGGTCGCATTCAGCAGGTCTTCCCCCTGGATCAGCCAAGGCAACGTTGTCAGGTTCTTGTTCCGCGTGTTGCGATACAGCCCGCCCAGCACCAGGACCTGTCCGTGCTGGACCCAGACCCTGGTGGATATCTCGCGCGAGACGAACTCCGGCACGCTGATCGCGTTCGTATTGCCGGAGAAGGGATTGTTGGCGCCGGCGAGCTGGTCGTCAAGCGCTACCGTGATGCGCTGGCCCTCCTCCTTCACCGACGCCATAATCTCCAGGTTGATAAACGTGTCGTTCGTCGTGTTCGGGTTGCCGTCGTCGTCGATGACCCCCAGCGCCTTTACGCTGAGCATCACGCCGGTCGGTCGGAACGTGGTCACTTGCACGGCTGTCGCGCCCACGACACGCGTGTCCTCGAAGGGGATGTCCTGCGTTGTTTCAATCTTCGTGGGCACTTCCTGACCGACCATGACCATCACCTTGGGCTGCGCGAGGATCGACGCGCGGTTCTGGTCGACGAGCGCTTGCAGAACCGCCTCGATGTCGCCGTAACTCGTGGTAAGCCGGTCCAGGAACACCGTGATGCCGGAGAAGGTGTTGGCGGGGAACGTGAGGTCGGCGCTGGTGATATTGCCGTTGCCGCTGCTGACGCGCAGATACGGCCGGACTTCATTGCGCTGCTTGAAAAAAGCGCTCAAGCCCGTATCCACGCCCGTGGTCGTTTGATATTCGATGATCTTGACCGAGACGCTGACCTGCTTGCGCTCTGGCGCCGGCGCCGGCGCCGGGGCGGCGGGCGCAGCCTCGGGTGCAGGAGCGGGCGCAGCCTCGGGTGCAGGAGCGGGCGCAGCGGCTTGGTCCTGCGCCGCGGCCGTCATGAGGGACGCAAGGCAGAGCGCTACAAGGCCCATGAGAGGAATGGTCTTCATTGTGCTCCTATCGCGTATACGAACCCACGCACTCATAGCGAACGATGTTCTCGATGACGTCGAATTTGGAGAATTGGACGCTGAATGCGCGAACCTGTTTGGGCGCGAGCGTACCCAGGTTGACCGTCTGTGTCTCGTAAACCATCGCGCCGAACCCGTATATGGTAACCGTGACTTGCACCTGTTGGAGCGGCGTCTGGCTTCGGTTTACCACCTGACCGCTGACGTTGTAATAGATGTCGCGGTAACTGCGCGCATACAGCTGTTCCCGGCCGCTGCGGAATGAGGCCGTGTTGAATATCACGAGCGGTTCGTTCTCGGCCTCGCGGCGCAGCACTTCTTCCGGCGTGAGAACGATGAGCCGCCCGTCGGCTGCGCGTTCGACCCGGGTGCGGATAGTCGCGTCGTGCTCGAGTTCCGGCCACTTCACCAGCAGATCCTCATAGACCGCGCCGGCCTCAGCGTACTGTCCGCTGCGCCAGTAGGTCTCGGCCAGTTCAAGGTTGCTGGCGAGGTCGCCCGGGGCCGCGGCCACCTTGGCTTCGGCTTCTGCCACTCGCTCCGCCGTCTGGGCCGTCGACGGATAGTGCTTGGCCATTTCCTCCTGCAACAGGACCAGGTATTCCCTGCTGGCGCCGGCATATTCGCCGTTCGGTGCGAGCGCAAGGTAGTCGTTGAAATAATTCAGCGCGTCTGGGAACCCGCTGATGCGGTAGTACGTCACGCCAAGGTAATACCGGGCGTCGACCCCCGCGCGGGTATCCGGGTATTCCGACACAATGTGGTGCAGACGCGGCAGCACATTTGAATACTCACCCGCGTCCAGCCGGATACGCGCCGTCTCCAGTTCTTTGGCGGCGCCGCCTTCATCTGCCGGGCCGGTATTGTCCGTATAACTGACGCCGGCAGGGGCAAGCACCGCGCCGGGCGTCGTACACCCTGCCGCGGCAACCGCTACACATAACAAGAGGAACGCGTCCTGATGTCTGCCCGGCCTTCTCTTTCGCGGGTCCGCTTCGGACCGCTGGGTCTCCAACTGCATGAATAGGGTTTCTTTTCCGGTTATCGCATTATTCCTTGAGCCGTTCGAGCACCATCGTTGTCAGGTCGTCCGCCTGAATGGGCGTTTCCAGCGACGCCAGGTATCCCTTGGCTGCGACAAGGTCATATTCACGCATCTGACCGACCTCGACGATGACGCGCACAGCGTGGTCGCTCGCCTGACTCATCAGATAATAGAACTTCGCCGTACCGCGCTCGATTTTCTTCTTGACCAGTTCCGCGTACTCCGGGGTCGCCTTAATCACCGCCTCGTAGTCCACTTCGCCCGGCTTGTTGAAATCCGCCGCATTACCCCAATAAATCCTCTGTCCGTCCATCTTGTCCGGCGGTATGGTGTAAGTGCCTGCGAGCACAGGAGATACCAATAGCATGATTGCCAGGGCCGCCGTGCCCCATGCCTTCATTCGCATTGGTGAAGAGTCCCTCGATGTTGTGGGCCAGCCGCGCGCCGCCTCACGGACCCTCCACCCAGCCGGCCCGGTCACATAAACGCGCTCTCTAATCGATAACTCTATGTGACGAGGTGCGGATTGTCAAGTAAGAACCCGCTTCCGAAACGGATATCTTCCTCCTAATTGGACGTCAGCCTGCACGATACTATATCAAGCTTCTCTGATGCCAGGCGTTACGCCCGGGTATCAGCCTCGGGGCCGGCCGGCTAGACTCGGCCTTGTCCTTTGTGAATCTCGCCAGCCGCGGAAAGGTTTCCCGGCCCGTCAAGGGACGGCTCCCCCGGCGTCCCTCATTATAGACAAAGCGCCGGGTCGCGTCACGCCCGCCCAAGGCCTGTTTGCCCCGGGTTGCTCTGGTGGTGCGCCTCGCCGGTGCGCGATGAGGTTCTGCAAGGTCTTCCTCAGCGCGCAAGTGACGCGGCGTCAACGGATTGAGCGTATTCTCCGTTTTCTTTTTGATTCGCGCTGCGTGGTGACTTTAGAATGCAGCGTCGTCCGGCGTGTGGGATACGGGGTTGTCTGAACGCGCAAGAGCGCGCCCCCGAACCTGTGAAAGGACTCCTGATGAAGCGGGTATGCTTCTGGTTGTTATGCATGCTGGCGTTTTCCGTCGCGGTTGCCGCTCAGGATGCTGATGCGGGGGCATCGAGCGCGGGCGCCGGTGCCGCGCCCGCGGCGGCGCCTGCGGCCTTCGCGGAAATCTGGACGGAACCCGGCGCGTACACCCAAGCACCCCGGGTTACGCTGGACGTTGCCTTGGCGCCGAGCTATCCGGTGACGAGTCCGGTCCCCTTCGAGTGCAGGATGCGGTCGTCCGGCCGTCATCCCGGCACCCGCGTGACCATGACCCTGACCGATGCGTCGGGGACGGTCGTTGGGAGCGAAGAGATCGTGGAAACGCTGTACGATGGCCCGAACGCATGCCGTTTTCTATGGGATGCGCGCGATGCGGCGCCGGGCGCGTACAAGGCGGTGTTCGAGGCGCGTTACCCGGGCGACGACCCGAGCGCCGTCTTTGAGGCCACCGTCCGGAAGGTCACGGAAGAGCATTTGCGGGCCGAACAGGCGGCAGTAACGGCGGACGCGGCCGCACTTCGGAAGAACCTGGACACCGCCCTTTCCCGGGGGACGCGATTCCCGGAAATGGAAATGCGTTTGGCTCTGGTGGAGGAGTTTCTCGGGCGCGCGGCGCAGGACCTTGCGGCAGGGGCGTGGCGCAGTCTGGACGCCAAACTCACCTATGGCCGCCGCACGTTGGAGAGCGTCCGCGCTGGTCTGGCCTTTGGCGCGGCGCCCGTGGTGCTGACGTCCGCATCCCGGCCTGACTTGGGGGTGCTCGAGGTGCGGGACGGCGGCTTTTTTGCCGGAGATGCCCCCGTGTTCCTGTTCGGGATCGTATTGCGGAGGCCAAATGCCAACGCGGTGCACGTGCTGCCGCGCTACGGGCTGAACTTGGCCGTTTTCGAGATTGCCCCCGAGGATACGCTGGATGCCTCGGGCGAAGTGCTGCCATACCAAGGCGAATTTGACGCGCTGTTTGCGGGCGCGCAGGCCGACGGTGTGACGCTGCTGGCGCAGCTTGCGCCGCACCGGCCCGGCGCCGCCCTGCTGGATGCCCACCCCGAAATCGCGACCGCGGGTTTTGTGGATGTTGCGCATCCGCTGCTGCAAGAGCGGTTCCAGCGCCATATTGATACGGTTGTGCCTTACCTTGCCGCGCAGAGCGCGGTCAGCATGCTGAGTATCGTGCATACGCCGCGCTTCCGTTTCCTGGAGGAACCGGTGCGGCAGCAGTTTATCGCGCACGTGCAGACGCTCTACGAGGACCGACAGGCGCTCAATCAATCCTGGCGCGCGCATCTCGCCAACTACGAGGAAATCCTGATCGGCGACGCGCCCGGCCAATATGATTACCGGCAGAAACGGGCGTATCAGTGGGACTGGCAGGTCTTTCACCGCGGTCTTGGCGTGCAGTACCTCCGGTCGTTGCGCGACGCCGTGAAGCAGCTCGCGCCCGCGAAGCCGCTCATGGCAACGCTGCCGGACAACGTGTTCGAGCCGGGTGAATCACGGGACGGGCTGGACCGGGAAGCCGTCGCCGGCATGATGGATATCACGGGCTGCACAACCCGGCTGAGTCCCGCCAGCGACCTGTACGCGTACCGCTATCCGGACCAGTCGGCCTTTTGCACCGTGATGCGGTCGATGGAGCCCGAGAAGCCGGTGGTGTGCGCCGAGAATCAGATTACGGTCGACGCCTCACTCACGCCCGGCTATGCGTATGGCTACGTCTACACCGCCGTCTGGGACGCCGTCGTCTCCGGGTTGAGCGCCATGGCGCTGCCGGGCGACAGCGCCGTCTTTCTGCGTCCGGAAACGTTCGAGGCGTTCGCCGCCGCGGCGCTCGATATCAACCGGCTCTCGCCCGTGGTGCATGCGATCCAGCGCGCGCCCGCGGATGTCGGGATTCTGTGGAGCGATTCCGCCAAGGTGTTCGACGATGGCGACCCGTACCTGCTCTCGGCGCGTTTCGCGTACGAGGGGTGCTCCTTTTCGGGCTACGCCGTGCGCTATATCACCGAGAATCAGTGCGTATCGGGTGACTTGGGCCTGCTCAAGGTGCTCGTGATTCCGGAAACGCCCGCGCTCCGGAACGACGCGTTTGCGGCCGTCCAGGGCTTTGTCGAGCAGGGCGGCACCGTGGCGCGCGTGGGCAAGCCCATTCCCTACAACGAGCGGGGCCACTCGCGGCAGGACGTTATCCGCAACACCTCCAACACGGTTCTGGTGCGCGGGATGAATCTGCCGACCGAATACCTGCACGCGATGGATGCGGCGATTGTGCTGGGATCTCTGGAAGATATCAGCCGACCGATCAACGGCCACGGCTATCCCCTCGAGGGCGTCAAGACGCGCATGGTCGAGTGGCAGGGCGACACGTACCTTTTCGTCGTGAATATGCGGCCGGAACCGATCCTCTGTTATCTCTCCGGCGCGCAACATGCGGGCACGGACCTGATCAGCGGGCGCCGCGTAGAGTTTCCGAATCTGCTTGACCCGCTGGAGCCGATGCTGGTCCGCCTGGACTCGGCGGTGCCGGAGAAAATACTGACTTCGCGCTGACCCGGGCGCGTGCGGCGTTACGGTTCCACGGAGGAATCAGGCACCGGCCGGCCGGCGATGCTGGTAACCCGGAACCGGCCCGGCGTCAGATAACTGCACAGCAGTTTTCCCGTCATCGCGCGGATAATGCCCCCCGCATGCGCCTGCGTGCGGTGCCGCGGCGTTTCGCCCGCGGCCAGCTGCACCAGTTCGAGCAGGTGATACATGGGCACGTTGCGCAGCGAAATGCTTAGCTGCCCCGCCAGGCTGAACAGCCAGGAACAGCCGCCGCAATAGTCGACGGCGAAATCCGCGGCTGCGTCGCGCAGTTCACGCAGGCGCGTCCGCGCGGTGCGCAGCGTATCGCGCAAGCTGTGCCGCGCCGCGCCCGCGCACATCCCGCAACAGAGCGCGGACTCGCGCGTGTGCGCCGGTTCGACCACCGTGACGCCGATCCGTTCCAGCAGGCCGCGCACCCCGTCGAAACAGACATCGCCGGACGCTTTCGGCCAGCAGTTGTCGTGGATGACCGCGCGCTTGTTCAACGGGCGCACGTGGATCAGGCCTGCCGCGATGCGCTCGCCGATCCAGTCGTACAGCGAAATGACCTCGCAACCGAGGCGAACGCCAAAGACGTCCGGGTACACGTAGCGGAAAAGATGGTAGCCCGCGAGGCAGGGCACGAGGAGCCGCTCGAATCCCATGCGCCCGAACTCGTCGCGTAGCCGTTCCGCAACGACCCGCTCGGCGTCCCAGCAGCCCATCCGGTACAACGGCTCGCCGCAACACAAATCGAGGGAACCGAAGACAGGCACGCCGCGGAACAAGGCGGAATCGAGCAGGAACGGCTGGAGCAGGGCGTTGCAGCCGGCGTAGATCATGGTGTCAGCCTTGGGCGGGCGGCGCCAGTTGCCTTCCCACGCGCGCACCAGCGCGCGCTCGTCCTCGGGCAGCCGCGCCACGGCATGCACGAACAGGTTTTCGCGCTGGTAGGGGAGCACGAGCGCCGCGCGCGCCGGGAGGCCCCGCTCCCGGTACCGCGCGTTCCACCGTGACACGATCAGCGTATGCGGGTTGGCGTCCGTGGGGCAGAAGCTGTTGCAGGCCATGCAGCCGGTGCATCGCGCAAGCACGGGCGCGCCGCCGGTTTCGACGAGCGCCTGGAATTCCGATTTCGCGCGTTCGACAGGATATTCAAGCACCGGGCATCGTGCGAGGCATTCGCCGCAGTAGTCACAGCGGTCCCGCAGGAATGTTTTTGACAGCTGGAACGGTTTCAGGGCCATCCAAGGGGCTCCCGTTGTCGCCAACGAACACGGACGGGCTCGGGCAAACCGCCCTCCGTGTCCTTTCTTTCACTTAGCGCCGCATGTTACTCGATGGGCGGCACATAAAAGCGGGCCTTGCCCATTTCCTGGCGGAGAAGCGTGCCGGCCAAGAGGTCAAAGGCCAGTTTCCGGTGCCGCCGCGCCGGTTTCTCGCCGATCGCTTCCTGGACCAGTTCGATGACGTGATACACGGGCTGCGGTGTTCGAGAAACGTATTTTGCCGCCGATTGCGTTTGCAGACAGCCGCTGCAGTACACGGCGATACGCTGCGCGCCCGAAGCGCGCAGGTTGGCCGCGCATGCGCGCTGTCCGGAAATGATGTCGAACTTGCCGTACCCGGCCTCGTGCGAGAAGCCCGCGCCGATGCCGCAGCAGTGCGCGCGCTGCCGGCTCCGGGGCGCTTCGACGATGGCGCATCCGATCAGTTCGAGAATGCGGCGCGGCCAGTCGTAATAGGCTTCCTCATATATCTTGGCATGGCAGGAGTCCTGCACCGTCACGGTGACGTGGTTGAGCGGATTAGAGATACGCAGCGCGCCCGACGCGAGCCGGTCATGCAGGAGCCTGATGAACGACACAAATTCGATGCCGGAGAAGTCCGCGCCGAATTGCGGCAGCACGTGCGACAACACGTTGAGGCAGGCCGTGCACGAGGCGTACACGCGCTTGACGCCGAGCCGCCGGAAATAGCGCGTGAGCTTCGCGGCGACCTGCTCGACCTGTTCGTAGAGGCCCATGCGGAAATACATCTCACCACAGCAGTATTCGAGGCCGCCGCGGATTTCCAGCCCGTCGAACAGCTTCGAAAACGTCAAGTAAGGGCTCGCGACGATGTTGCAGCCGGGGTAGAACACCTCTTCCGCCGGGTCGAGGCGCTTCCAGGACTCTATGGCCGCCCGCTGGTCCGCGGGAAACCGCGCGACGGCGCGGGTGCGGAAATTCGGCTCGCTGTGCGGCAGGAAATACCGCGCGCGGACGGGCAGTCCCTCGCGCTGATATTGGCGATGCCAGATGTCGAGGAACAGGTTGGTGGGACGACAGTCTTCCGGGCAGACAAGGTTGCAGGCGAAACAGCTCGTACAATCACGCAGCACCTTCTCCGTCTTTCTGGAAAGCGGCGTCCCATCCGTCCAATGCGCCACGAGGGCCGCAAAATGCTGTTTGGCGTCCGCTTCCGGCAGTCGCATTACGGGGCATTCGGAAAGGCACTGCCCGCACGCGGTGCAGCGCGCTGCATCGAAGGGTTTTCGCTCATATTTCCGGAAGGGATGCAAGGCGTTGCTCATGGGTTGCCTCCCAGGCGCGACGACTATAGCACATCGCCGGAAAGAGAGGAATTGGCAGAGAGTCATTGCCCGACTCGACAAACCGCACGGGACGCGGCGCGAACGGCGCCGGCCGGGCCTGTATCGCCGGGGGTTCGCCGTCTCGTGTGCGGATCCTGGTCATTGAGGTATAATCGAGTGCGAGAAAGGGCGTTCAGAGGGCTGCGGGCGGTATGTGTGTCTTGTTGGGTGGGGTGGTTTCCTTTTGTCGCTGAGCAAACGGAAGAGGATTTCCTGGATGAAAAGAGGCTTCTTGGTGAGTGCGGCAGTGATGGTGTGCGCATGTTCTCTTGGCGCGGAGGCGCAATCCATTGACCAGGCGCGCGGCGCGGACCCGCGCGTGGATTATGCGGGCTTGACCCGATTCGGGCCGTGGGACGACCGCAACTACGCCGTGACCGCCGAGGACCTGAAACTGCTTGCGCCCAATGAAGAAGAACTCAAGTGCGGCATCCCGGTTTTTTATCGTGTCGAGTTGCGGCGCCGGTTCCCGCACTGGATGCGTACGGGGCCGGTTCAGTACCCGCGAGCGGCGCGGCAGATGTTCGAGATCGAGTACGGCGGCCTGATGATAGACGGCGTGGTGCAGGCACGCCGGGCGAAAGCCGGCCGTATCCCGGCGCCTGTAAACGCGGAAATCCGGCTTAATGAGGTATTGGGTGCGAACGAGATCACGGTCGAGATCAACCCGGTGTTCCCCAACCGCGTCATAGCGGGCGCAAACAATATTTACGGGCAGGAGATGTACTATTCCGCCGACGGCGGCCTTACCTGGCACATCCAGGGGACGTTGCCGAGCACGTGCTGCGACCCCACGGTCGGCTGGTCTTCGGACGGCCTGACCGCCTATGCGGCCTCGTTGAGCGCGGGGCTCGGGGTGCATTTCTATCGTTCGACGGATTTCGGCGAGACGTGGAGCACCGCCCTTGCGTTGACGACATCCGGGAGCGACAAGGAATTCCTGCACGTTGACATCTCGCCGGCTTCGCCGCACAAGGACAACATCTATCTCACGTGGCACGACGGGAACGTGATGCAGTTCGCGCGTTCGCGCGACAAGGGCCTGTCGTTCGATCCCATCGTTGCATTCCCGGACGCGCCGCGCGGCATCGGCAGCGATATCACCACCGATACCGCGGGCAACGTCTATTACTTTTACGGCGCGTTCTCGCCGCAGAATTCGGTGATGATGCTCAAATCCGCCGACGGCGGCAGCACTTGGGCGCCCGCCTCGGTGGTGGGAGACACGAACGGCGACTTCGACTGGCCGGTTCCCTCGATGGAGACGCGCCGCGCGTGGATTTATGCCGCGGCGGACGCGGACCGCTCGGGCGGACCCTATGACGGGACGATCTACTGTTCCTGGACGGACACGACCGCGCCGGAATCGACCACGCCGGAGAACAATCACACGCAAGTGCACGTGGCATATTCGCGCGACGGCGGGGGAATCTGGAACTTCTCGATTCCCCATCCCACAGATGACGCCTTGACCGTGGACCGTTACAACCAATGGCTCAGCGTGGACGCCAACGGTGTGGTCCACGTGGTGTATTACGACACGCGCCACTCGGCGAACCGGTCGGGGGTTGACCTCTATTACACGTTTTCGACCGACGGCGGCGTAACCTGGCTCGACCCGCAGCGGGTTTCGTCGCAGACCTCGAACAACTTGAGCGACGGCCAGGAATGGGGCGACTACAACGGCATCTCGGTCATGTATGAGAAGATCATTCCCGCGTGGACCGACAACCGCTTGGGTCCGCCAGACCACAAGGACGTCTACGTTGCCGACGTGCTGAATGTGACCGCCGAGCCGGGCTTCCTGCTCGCCGCGGACAATCTGCAGCAGGTCGTCTGCGTGCCCGGCGGCCTCGATGATGTGACCATCGACGTCACCGCAATGCAGGACTTCGTCAATCCCGTGACGCTCTCAACCTCTGGACTGCCCGCGGGCGCTACGGCCGGTTTCTCGGTTAATCCGGTGACGCCGCCGGGCCAGACCGTGCTGTCCGTGTCGCTGGACGCGAGCGTCGCCGCGGGCCTGTACGAAATCGGCATCTCGGGTTCGGCGACTGACGCGGAAGACCGTACGCTCACGCTGCGCGTGCTGGCGCAAGACGGACCCGCCGGACCGCCCCTGCTGCAGCTCCCCGCCGACGGCGAGCCGAACGCGGGCAGCCCCGACGTGCCGTTGTCATGGGGTGCGGTCGAGGGCGCCGTGGAGTACCGCGTGCAGGTCAGCGCGTCCAGTGGTTTCGGCACGACCCTGTTTGATGAGAAAGTCGCTGAGACCGGCTTCCTTGCCACGGGACTGACCGAGGACGCGGCCTACTACTGGCGCGTGGCCTCGATCAGCAGTTGCGCACAGGGCGATTTCAGCGCGCCGTTTTCATTCGTAGCGCACACCGTCCCCGGCCAGGGCAGTGACATATGCGATGCCGCGCCCTACGTGGTCGAAGGCGTTGCTTTGAACGGCACGACGGCGGGCGCCTCGGGCACGGACATCACTTCGTGCGCCTATGGGGACAATCTGGATGTGTGGTTCTCTTACCTGCCGCCGGAGGATGGGCTCGCGGCAATCAGCCTGTGCGGCAGCAGTTATGACACGACCTTGGCGGTGTTTGACGCGTGCAATGGGTCGGAACTTGGTTGTAACGACGACTATTGCGATGTGGGTTCGCAACTCTCCGTCTATGTTACTGGCGGCGAGGACTATTTCATCCGCATTGCCGGATACGGCGGCGCGGCAGGCGATTACACCCTGCTGGTCATGCGTTCCGGCGGCGGCGGGAACGAATGCGAAAACAACCTCTTGGCCGACGGGGGCTTCGAAACGGGGACGCCGAACGCGGGATGGCAGGAGTACTCCGAGAATTTCGGCACGCCGCTCTGCGACGGCAATGCCTGCAACGAAAATGTTGGTTCGGGGCCGCATTCCGGTTTCTGGTGGGCATGGTTCGGCGGCATATCCTCGGCTGACGAATATGGCTACGTCGAACAGACGGTCGACATCCCATCCGGCGGCACAGCGACGCTTTCGTTCTTCCTCGAGATACCCACGGCGAACACGTCGGGCTATGTGCGCGCTCTTGTAGACGGCACGGCGCTCTTTGAAGCGACGCAGGCGGATCAGGCGCTCTACCCAGCATATACGGAGGTCATCCTGGATGTCTCGGCTTATGCGGACGGCGCGCCGCATACCGTGAGAATTGAAGGCGGATCGAGCGCAGGCGAAGTTTTTAACGCCTTTGTGGATGACGTATGCCTCGTTTCAGGCAACGGAGGAGAGGGTGAAGGTGAAGGAGAGGGTGAAGGAGAGGGTGAAGGAGAGGGTGAAGGAGAGGGTGAAGGAGAGGGTGAAGGAGAGGGTGAAGGAGAGGGTGAAGGAGAGGGTGAAGGAGAGGGTGAAGGAGAGGGTGAAG